>CALSBD010000138.1:0-7496 GCA_943373055.1 Rhizobium sp. Q54 | reverse complement strand
CCGGCGCCAACGGATTCGATGACATCCTCGTCATCCCCATCAGCATCCTCACCATCGGCTTCAGCACCATCACCGTTGGTCTTGGTGGCGGCCTTTTGCGGCCGGCGGCGGCCATCCTCGGCAGAGGCGATCTCCGCCTGCAGGCGTGCTTCCTCTTCCAGGAGCGCTTGCCGGTCGGCGGTGGGGATCTGGTAATAGTCAGGGTGGATTTCGGAGAAGGCGAGGAAGCCGTGGCGATTGCCGCCATACTCGACGAACGCGGCTTGCAAGGACGGCTCGACGCGCGTCACCTTCGCCAGATAGATATTGCCGCGCAATTGCTTGCGATTGGCGGCCTCGAAGTCGAATTCCTCAACGCGACTGCCGCGGACCACGACGACCCGGGTTTCCTCCGGGTGGGTGGCATCTATGAGCATTTTGTTGGCCATGAGCCGAGAACTCCACGGTCATCATCGCCCGCAAAAAGGCGAGGGGCGCACGACGAGGCGCGCGCGGGACCGCATGATGGGTTGGAAGACAAAGGAGAGACCGAGCCTTGGCCACCGGCGACCGGGCGACACGCCATCCGCGCGGCTTGTCCTCAAGCCGTTGGGGGAAGGGGTTCGTCGCGCGGTGGCCGATCATGAGAACCGGTCCAACTCCTCAAGAGAACGGGTCGCGCTTGGAGAACGCGACGCGGAAGGGACCTCACCGGACGATGAAGCCCGGATGACAACGCCGGGGGGCAACGCCACACCCTCTCCAAGGAGGGCAACGGTGTCCTCGGCCGGGCGGTTGACGATGTCGTCTCCGCGCCCAAAGTGACGCACACCGCGAAGCGCTCGCGCGCACCGCGTCCGGTCGAACCGGGCTCCGTGCCAAGGCGGCGCGGCAACAGCCTGGTTCGAAACCGTTTTCCAGCCATGCCAGACCGGCAAAATGCCAAGGCGTGCGCGCCTCTCAGAGGCGGTCCGGCCCTCCAAGGCGCGCGCGGGACAGTCCCATCATGCGCAAAGAGAGCTTCGACCGGCACACCGTTGGCCGAGGCCAATCTCAAGATGCCCCAGAAAACGAATTCCGTAATGAGTCTTTTACGGGACGTGAAGCCTGCTTGGCAAGCGACACGCGACGACGCGGTAAAGTGCGTGTAAGCAGAGCGGCGGCGAGGGGGCCTTGAAATGAGACGTCGAACCGCGTTTGTTCTCTTAGAACACGGATACGGCGGTGAGAAATGGCACCGCAGATGGCGCGACGGGCAGCTCATTGGGCTCAATGAGCCGTGGGCCTATGGCTACCACCACGCCGCCGACCATGGCTTCGATGTCACCTACAGCGAGGTTAGGTCGCCGGCCAGCCCTTGGAGACCGATCCAACCAAGGGTTCGCAACGCCCTCGGGTTCGACTTCGTCCATGCTTGGCGCCAGCGCAAACGCATCCTGGCGTCTGACGTCGTCTGGACGCACACAGAAGGCCAAAGCCTAGCCGTGAGCCTGCTGTGCCGGCTGTATCGGCCACGCAAACGCCCCAAGCTCATTTTGCAGTCGGTGTGGCTCATGGACCAATGGGACGAACTGCCCGAGCGACGACGGCGGTTCTATCAAGGCCTTTTGGCCGAAGCGGATCTCTTGAGCTTTCATTCGCCGCACAACACCGAACGGGCGAGGGCGCTGTTTCCCACGACACGATGCGAAACGATCTTGTTCGGCATCCGCGCTGACGATCCCCGCCCGCCGCGCGCTCGGGCGAATGCTCCGTTGCGCATCTTATCGATCGGCAACGACCGCCACCGGGATTGGCCAACCCTCATCGCAGCCGTGAGGGGCGAACCAACCCTTGATCTGACTATTCTATCGAGGACTTGCCCGGCAACTTTAACACAGGATGTCACCAACGCACGGGTCCGACAGGTTCAGCACAACACGGAGCTGATGGCCCTTTTTGAGGCTGCCGACGTGGTCGGTGTTGCCGTTGCCCCCAACCTGCATGCCAGCGGAATCATCGTAATCCAGGAAGCGGTCCAAATGGGATTGCCGGTGATTGCGACCGACGCCGGCGGCTTGAGTGCCTATTTCGATCACGATTGCGTGCACTGGACTCAGCCGGGCGATGTCGAGGCGCTGCGCCGCGCTTTGCTCGAGTACCAAGCCAAGCCCGAGGCCGCGCTGCCGCGCTGCATTGCGGCCCAAGCCCGCATGGCTGAAGGCGGCATCAACGCCCGCAGCTTCGTTCGCCAGCACGTGACTTGGACAATCGAGCTCATCGCAGCAGATCGGACGCACGCAAGCAGCTGAAGCCCCGGTGCACGTCGAAGGGCGCCATGCGGGCAATTAGCGTCGAGGTCTTAGGCCCGGCTCCCTAGGGGACACGAGTCGCGGATCACGAGGGAAGGGTGCGAGAAAAACGGCAGACCGTCGGCAACACGCACCACTCATCTGTGTGCGCCATTCGCATAAGATGGATTATGGAACTAAAATCCAGTTCCCTGGACTGGCCCGTGGCGAAAGACATCGTCCAATCCGCAAAACGGAATGGACATCACACTCCGTCACCCAATTTGCCAAAGCTCGTGATGGGAACTGCTGCATCAGCGAAGCGCACCGTGATCTCCAAAGTGCCACCGCGGGCTTCAATCATCTGGCGCAAATGACTGACATAAAGGTCCGCGCGTTGTTCTAAATCGGCAACAGCTAAATGGTCGACCTCCAAGCACGCCGCGAGGGTCTGGTGCGACTTTGAATGAGCTAGCTTAAGTTCCCGCGAGGCCATGTCCTGCAACATTGCTTGGGTCACTTCGGCATTTCGAGCTTGGCGATCAGCCGGCAGTGAGGAGCGCAGCTCTTGAAACGAACGGTGGCCACTCATGGGATCAATCCTTCCTTTCGGATCTCAGCCAGATAGACATCATACAGCGCATCTGCGATGGGAACCATGCGGTCATAAAATCGATCATCACCTGTCTTGCTGCCTCCAATCAGTAAAATTGCCGTCCGCCTGGGGTCGAAGGCATAGAAGATCCGATAAGGCTTGCCACCGCTTTGGACCCGAAGCTCTCGCATGTGATCATGGCGGGATGTCGTGATCGATGACGAATGGGGAAAGGGCAATTGGGGCCCAAGCGCTTCGAGCAGACCCACCGATCGATCCACATCGTCTTGAACGCCTTCGGCTAGGCTCTCAAACCACGCACCGAACTCGTCGGTAAACTCGACACTCCAAGTCATACCCAGTCCGCGATCGACTCTACGCAACCCAAAAATCGTAAATACAATTTATGGATGAACTTGACAAGCCCTACCCCGACATGGTCGCCTTCTTCCAACGAAATTGGACCGCGTGAATGGCAAAAGCTGAAGCTTCTTCCAATCCAGTTGCTGATTGGCGTCACCAAACTTCATTCGACATGAAGGCGGGACTCACCCCCCTCGACATCTACCGCCAAATGACCGCGCGACCGCCAGGGTGGATCGCATGGTCGTTTCGCGTGCGGGATCGGCTGGTACGGCCGTTCGGGGTGCGCCCCATTGGCGGGTTCGGCGATGCGGTTTCGCTGGACGCACGGGTCGGCGATCGGGCGGACTTTTTCACCATTACGGGCCTTGGCGCGAATCACCTCACCTTGGGCGTCAAGGACCATCACCTTGATGTCGAAGTCCATCTGGACATCGCGCGCGGATCAACCGTCGATGAGGGCACCTTAACGACCCAAGTGTGGCTGAAAAACACAATCGGACGGCTCTACATGCTGCCCGTCGGACTGGCCCACCCGGTCATCGTCAAACGGCTTTCCGCCCGCATCGCGGCGTGATGCGCAACCTCCAGCCAGTCGGCCTTAGATCGCCATCGCGCCGCCGTTGATAAGCCCGCCGACGATAGAAAACGCGGCCAGCACAATCCCGGCAGACAGTTCGCCCCGCTCAATGCGGGCCGAGACGTCGGGCAGCATCAGGGCGCGGAAGAACCAATAGACAAGAATTTGCACCACGATGCCGATCGCGGCCCACAGCAAAAACTCCACCAGGATGCGCGCGTGGGTCGCCGCTGAAACGAGCACGATGGTGTAGCCAATCAGGCTGCCGGCGAAGCCGATCGCTGCGGCCACGTTGTTCTCGCGGATGAGCTTCCATTCGTTGTGAATGGTGGCGAACGTATAGAGGAACGAAAACAACGCCACCATGCCAAGCGATAGCCCGACATACAGCGCGAACGGTCCGAGCCCCGCCAAGCTACTCAATAGGTTCGGTCCCATCGCCCCCTCCCCGGTTGCCACGCCCTGATCTGTCCGCCCGCGACGTCACGCCGATCTTCGACGCGACGGCCTTACACCAGCCGGCTTTGCTCCATCGCCGCGGCGACGAAGGAGGTGAACAGCGGATGGGGCTCGAAGGGGCGGCTTTTGAGTTCAGGATGGTACTGAACGCCAATGAACCAGGGATGGTCGATATATTCAACGGTTTCCGGAACGATACCGTCCGGCGACATGCCGGCAAACCGCATGCCCTTGGTTTCCAGCCGCTCGCGGTAGGCCACATTGACCTCATAGCGGTGGCGGTGGCGTTCGGAAATCTCCGGCGTGCCGTAGACCCGCGCGATCAGGCTGTCCTTGGCGAGCTTCGCCGGATAGGCGCCGAGCCGCATGGTGCCGCCCATGTCGCCGTCAGCCGCCCGCTTTTCGAGCTCATTGCCTTTCAACCACTCGGTCAAGAGCCCCACCACCGGCTCGGCGCAGGGGCCGAATTCGGTGGAGTTGGCCTCGGCCACACCGGCGAGATTGCGCGTGGCTTCGACCACGGCCATCTGCATGCCGAAGCAAATGCCGAAATAAGGAATCTTGCGCGTGCGCGCATAGCCGGCCGCCGCGATCTTGCCTTCCGCGCCGCGATGGCCGAACCCGCCAGGTACCAAGATACCATGGACATGCTCCAAATACGGCGCGGGGTCCTCGGTCTCAAACACCTCGCTCTCGATCCAGTCGATCTTGACGCGCACCTTGTTGGCGATACCGCCATGGGTGAGCGCCTCGATGAGCGACTTGTAGGCGTCTTTGAGACCCGTGTACTTGCCCACCACCGCAATGGTCACTTCGCCTTCGGGGTTGAGGACCCGGCGGGCGATCTCTTCCCAGCGCGACAGATTGGGCTGGGGCGAACCGGTGATGCCGAACGCGGCCAGCACCTCGTCGTCGAGCCCCTCATTGTGATAGGCGATCGGGACCTCATAGATGGAGGCAACGTCGAGCGCCTGGATGACCGCCGTCGGTCGCACATTGCAGAACAACGACAGTTTGCGCCGCTCGCTTTCCGGGATCGGGCGATCACAGCGGCACAACAGAATATCGGGTTGAATGCCAATGGCGCGCAGCTCCTGCACGGAGTGCTGCGTGGGCTTGGTTTTCAGCTCACCGGCCGTCGGAATATAGGGCAGCAAGGTGAGGTGGATGTAGATCGTTTGACCGCGCGGCAGATCATTTTTCAGCTGGCGGATCGCCTCAAAGAACGGCAGGCCCTCAATGTCGCCGACCGTCCCGCCGATCTCGACGAGCACGAAATCATAGTCGTCATTGCCCGACAGCACGAAGTCCTTGATCGCGTCGGTCACGTGCGGGATTACCTGCACCGTGCCGCCCAGATAATCGCCGCGCCGCTCCTTGGCGAGGATGTCCTGGTAGATGCGACCGGTGGTGATGTTGTCCTGCCGGTTCGCCGGTCGACCGGTGAACCGCTCATAGTGACCAAGGTCAAGATCGGTCTCGGCCCCGTCGTCGGTGACGAACACTTCGCCGTGTTGATACGGTGACATCGTGCCCGGGTCGACATTGAGATAGGGGTCCAGCTTGCGCAGGCGGCACTTATAGCCGCGCGCTTGCAGGCAGGCAGCCAGAGCCGCCGCTGCGAGACCTTTGCCGAGGGACGAAACCACGCCGCCAGTGATGAAGACATACCGCGCCATGGGCTTTGACCTTATGCGGAGCCGGACCGATTCGCGAAGCGTTTATCGTCCCCTGCCCCTTTATCCACTGGTTACTGATCGGCAGCGCCCGACAGCGCCACCCGTTATTCGGTCGCTCAAACAAAAGCGCCCCGCGGGAGGCGCCGCGGAGCGCTTAAAACACGGCCAACCCACGCCCCCTGGCGGGACTAAGGTGCCTTAGTTATTGGTCGCCGGGGCAGCGGGCGCCGGGCTCGCTGGCGGGGTCGGCGCCGTGCTCGCGGGCGGCGTGGGCGCGGTGTTGGCGCCCGGCTGCAGCCGCTGCAGGTCGTCAAGAATGCCGCCACCGCCTTGGCCCGGAGGCGACGTGGGCGAGGTCGGCACCTGCGGTCCACTCGGCACGGCCGGCGCAGTGATCGGCGCGGCATTGTCGAGGATCGACGAGGGCGCGACGCGACCGCGGGTCGCCAGCACCGCGAGCGCCAGCGACGTGGCGAAGAACGCCACCGCCAGGATCGAGGTCGCCCGCGTCAGGGCATTGGCCTGGCCGCGCGAAGACATCAAGCCGGAGTTGCCGCCGCCGATGCCCAGACCGCCGCCTTCGGACTTCTGGATCAACACGACGCCCACCAGCGCGAGCACGATAAGGAGATGAATGACGATCAATACCGTCTGCATGGTCCGTCCTGGGTCGCCGCCGGAACACGGGCTGTGTCAGACCGGGTGGCCTGATCGAACCCATATAGGCTCACGACGAAAGGCGCGCGAGAGGCCCGCGCGCGGCAAATTCGGGGCGGTCGTACACCATCCTGAAGCGACGCGCCACCCCGAAGCGACGCCTCATCCCATCCGCGCACACCAAACCCCGGTAAGGTGCGCGTTCGCACCCGTCAGATCGTTCGATAGGCAGCCACGATCCCGAGGAAATCGGCCGCTTTCAGGCTTGCCCCGCCGACCAGGGCGCCATCCACGTGTTCGACCGCCATGAGCTCCACCGCATTGTTGGGCTTGACCGACCCACCGTAAAGAATTCGCATCAGTGCGCCCACGGTCCCGTAGCGCTTGACGAGCTCGCCTCGGATGAAGGCGTGCACCTCGGCCACATCCGCCGTCGTCGGCGTCAGGCCGGTGCCGATGGCCCACACCGGCTCGTAGGCAATTACCAGGCTTTGCGTGGTGGCCTGATCGGGCAGCGAGCCGTCGAGCTGTGCCTTCACCACCTCCAGCGTGGCGCCGGCTTGCCGCTCAGCCGCCGTCTCACCCAGGCAGACGATCGCCATGAGGCCAGCCTCGGCCGCCGCCGTCGCCTTTGCCTTGACGAGCGCGCTCGTCTCGCCGTGGTCGGCGCGCCGCTCGGAATGGCCGACGATGACGGCGCTCGCGCCCGCATCCACCAGCATGGCGGCCGAGATGTCACCCGTGTGTGCGCCTGACGCTTTCACATGGCAATCCTGTCCACCCACAGCGAGCCCGGTGCTGGCAACGGCCGTCGCCAGCCGGTTGATCAGCGTGGCGGGCGGGCACAGCATGAGGTCAACGGGCGCGTCCTTGGCGGCCGCGGCGATCGCCAGCGCTTCCCCAAGCGAGCCTGC
>CALSBD010000137.1:0-7498 GCA_943373055.1 Rhizobium sp. Q54 | reverse complement strand
TAGAGCCGCGTGCCGACCGCGAACGGGTCGGCTTCGCCAGTGGTGGCGGCCCGCTGATCGGCGGGCAGCTGAGCGCCAGGCACGGCGGGCCGGTTCATCAGCGGCACAGCGGCCGCGCCGGGTGCGGCCAAGGCAGGCGCCATCGCCGCAGCGCCGCGGGCCGTTGCCCCTGGCGCCGTCGGCAAAAGGTCTTCCGAGGTCAGCGGACGCGATCCGTCCTGCCCCTGAATCGTGGCGGGATCCAACGCGGCTGCCGGTATGGCCAGGACGGCCAGCGTTGTCGCGCCGACCGCCAAGCGTGCTAACGACCGAAGATACTCACACGTCCGCATAACACTCTTTTTCGCCTCTCGCGCCCGGATGGGTGACCGCGCCATGGCGGGCATCCCCGACGGTCTGGGCATACTTCCAAAGTGTGCCCGAACCGAATTCGCTTTCGCGCGGCTTCCAGTCTAATTTGCGGCGAGTGAACTCTTCTTCCGTCACATTTACATCCAAACGGCCATTTTCGGCATCTATTGTGATGATGTCACCATCTTGCAACAGTCCGATCGGGCCGCCGACGAACGCCTCTGGACCGACGTGGCCAATGCAGAATCCGCGCGTGGCGCCGGAGAACCGGCCGTCGGTGATGAGCGCGACCTTATCGCCCATGCCCTGGCCATAGATGGCCGCGGTGGTTTGCAGCATCTCGCGCATACCGGGGCCGCCACGGGGGCCCTCATAGCGGATGACGAGCACCTCGCCTTCCTTGTAGGTGCGATTTTTCACCGCCTGGAAGGCTTCCTCCTCACGGTCAAAGCAGCGCGCGGGGCCGGAGAACTTCAGGTTCTTCATGCCGGCGACCTTCACGATCGCGCCTTCGGGCGCCAAATTGCCCTTCAGACCCACGACGCCACCGGTCACGGTGATGGGCTTGTCGGCGGGCATGACGACGTCTTGATCCGGGTTCCACGACACGTGGGCGAGGTTTTCCGCCATGGTGCGGCCCGTGACGGTCATCACGTCGCCATGCATGTAGCCGTGGTCGAGGAGCGTCTTCATGAGGAGCGGAATGCCGCCGGCTTCGAACAGGTCCTTGGCGACATAGCGGCCACCCGGCTTCAGGTCGGCGATGTAAGGCGTCTTCTTGAAGATCTCGGCGACGTCGAACAGGTCGAACTCGATGCCGCACTCATGAGCGATGGCCGGCAGATGCAGCGCGGCGTTGGTGGAGCCGCCCGACGCGGCGACGACGGCGGCAGCGTTTTCCAGCGCCTTGCGGGTGATGATGTCGCGCGGGCGGATGTTCTTGGCGATCAGCTCCATGATCTTCTCGCCTGCGGTCATGCAGAACTGGTCGCGGATTTCATAGGGCGCGGGAGCGCCGGCCGAATACGGCAAGGCAAGGCCAATGGCTTCCGACACGGTCGCCATCGTATTGGCGGTGAACTGAGCGCCACACGCACCCGCCGACGGGCAGGCCACGCGCTCAAGCTCATAGAGCTCTTCATCGGAGAACGCGCCGACCGAGTGCTTACCGACGGCCTCGAACACGTCCTGAATCGTCACCGGCTTGCCCTTGAAGGTGCCGGGGAGAATCGATCCGCCATAAATGAAAATCGACGGCACATTGAGGCGCACCATGGCCATCATCATGCCCGGCAGCGACTTGTCGCAGCCGGCAATTCCCACCAGCGCGTCATAGGCGTGTCCGCGCATGGTGAGCTCGACCGAATCGGCGATCACCTCGCGCGAGGGCAACGACGACTTCATGCCCTGGTGACCCATGGCGAGGCCGTCGGTGACCGTGATGGTGCAGAACTCGCGTGGTGTCCCGTTGGCCGACGCCACGCCCTTCTTCACCGCCTGCGCCTGGCGCATGAGGGCGATATTGCACGGGGCCGCCTCGTTCCAGCACGACGCGACGCCCACGAAGGGCTGGTGGATCTGCTTGGGCGTCAGACCCATGGCATAATAATAGGAGCGATGGGGCGCGCGTTCAGGGCCTTCGGTCACATGCCGGCTCGGCAAACGGCTCTTGTCGAACGTCACGGGGGTCTTCGCGTCCATTGAATACTCCTTGGGCCTTGTCATGCGCCGCACGCCGCTCAGGGCGCTTGGAGGTCACACATAGCGGACGAAGGAGTGAAGTCAGGGGGCGCGCGGTGGATTGTTGGCGCTTTAGCCCACGGGCAAGAACGCGGCGGCGACGGGGCGGCTCTCAGCCAGCATAATGTTGTAGGTGCGGATCGCCGCCCCCGTGGTCATCACATCAAGCGACACACCCGCTGCCCGCAGCCGCCAGCGTAACGGCTCGGCCACGGCGGCTGGGTCTTGGCCGGTACCAAATAACAGAAACGAAAACGGGTCGTCCGCCTGAGCGCGCGCCGCCAGCAACCGCTCGACCAATGCATCGTCGAACGCGGCCGGGTCTGTCGCGTCCCAGCCATGGATGCCGCTGGGCAGACACAAAATCGCGCCGCGGTGGCTCATATCGGCAAAGCGGAAACCGCCATTGCCGTACGCCTCGATCGGCGCGCGGCCGGGATAGTGCTGGTCGCGCCGCGCGATCACCATCCTTACGCCTTGGCGGCCGGGGTGGCCTTGGTGGGCTTGTCGGTCTCGTCGGTGCGAGCGCGCAGGTTCAAGAAGATCAGCAGCGGCGCAGAGATGACGATCGACGAATAGGTGCCGATCACGATGCCGGCCAGCATGGTGAAGTTAAAGCCCCGCAGCGCCTCGCCGCCGAAGATCCACAGTGCCGCCACCGCGATAAAGGTGGTCAACGACGTCACGATCGTGCGCGCGAGCGTCTGGTTGATCGACAGGTCAATGAGATCCGGCAAGGCCAGCTTTTTATACCGACGCAGGTTTTCGCGGATGCGGTCGTAGACGACGACGGTGTCATTGAGCGAATAGCCCACAATGGTGAGGATGGCCGCCACGATGGGCAAATCGAACGGGATATCCAGTAAGACCAACAGCCCGAGCGTCAAAATCACGTCGTTGATGGTGGTCAAGACCGCGCCGACGGCAAACTGCCACTCAAAGCGGAACCACAAATAGACGAGGATCGCGATCAAGGCGATGCCGACCGCGATCACGCCGTCACGGCGCAAATCCGCCGACACGCGCGGGCCGACCACCTCAATGCGGCGATACTCATAGGCATCGCCGAGCTCTTCTTGAATACGCGACACCACCGCCTGCTGGGCGAGTTCGCCACCCTCTTGCTGGGTGACGCGGATCAACACGTCCTCAGGCGCGCCAAAGCCTTGCACCTGGACTTCGCCGAAGCCCATGGCGTTGAGCTCACCGCGCAGGCCACCCAGATCGGCCGGCCCGGCCTTGTGGCGCACCTCAATCAAGGTGCCACCGGCAAAGTCGATGCCGAAGTTGAAGCCCTTGATGAAGACGAGGCCGATCGACGCAACGATCAGGCCCATGGCCACCGCAAACGCGGCGTTGCGCGCCTTCATGAAGGCAAATTTGGTCCCATCCGGGATGAGGCGAAGGGTCAGCATGGGCATTCGACCTCAAATGGGAACGCGGGTCGGGCGGGTGCGGCGCACCCACAAGGCGACCATCAAGCGCGTGAAGGTGTAGGCGGTGAACAAGGTGGTCAAGATGCCGACGCCCAGCGTGACGGCGAAGCCGCGCACGGGTCCGGTGCCGAACCAGAACAACACCGCCGCCGCGATGAAGGTGGTCAAGTTCGCGTCAACGATTGTCGCCAAGGCGCGCGAGAAGCCTGCGTCAATCGCGGTGATCGCCGATCGCCCGCCTTGCTGCTCTTCGCGAATGCGCTCGTAGATGAGCACGTTACTGTCGACCGCCATGCCCACGGTAAGAATGATGCCGGCAATGCCCGGCAACGTGAGCGTGGCTTGCAGCAAGGACAGGATCGCGATGATCAAGGCGACGTTCGCCATCACGGCGACGACGGCGAACACGCCAAGGAGACCGTAGCTCATCACCATGAAGACAATCACTGCGATGGAGCCAATGGCACCGGCCAACAAGGCGGCCTGGATGGAGTCCGCGCCCAAGCCCGCGCCCACGGTGCGCTCTTCCACCACGGTCAAGTTGGCGGGCAACGCGCCGGCACGCAGCAGGATCGCCAAATCGTTGGCTTCCTCGATGGAGAACCCACCCGAGATCTGGCCCGACCCACCGGTGATGGGCTCACGAATGACCGGGTAGGAAATCACATCACGGTCAAGCACGATGGCAAATGCGCGCCCCACGAAGGTGCGGGTGATCTCGGCAAACTTGATACCGCCAGCGGTCGACAGGCGGAACGACACGACCGGCTCGTTGGAGCGCTGGTCGAACGAGGCCTGCGCGTCAACAAGCTCGTCGCCCACCAGCATCGGCCGACGCTGCACGAGGACAGGGACCGGCGGATCGTCGCGGGTCATGAGGACTTCGTTCTCGGTGCCGGCCGCGGCGGGGTCCATCACAGAGGGGCCCGTTCCTTCCACCATATGGAAGGTCAACCGCGCGGTCTGCGAGATGAGCGTCTTCAGACGGCTCGAATCCTGAAAGCCGGGCACCTGCACGAGGATGCGGTCAGTGCCCTGGCGGGCGATCACCGGCTCGGTGGTGCCAAGCTGGTCGATACGGCGGCGGATCACCTCGATCGACTGCTCAACGGCGCGCCGCTGCTTCCAGTTCACGCCCTCATCGGTCAACGCGAGGCGCACGAGGCCACCCGATTCGGAGACCGCTAGATCGCGGATCTGGCTAAACGACAACGGATCGGCGAGATTTTGGATCAGACCGGAAAGTTTCTCGACCGCCTCGGCAACCTTGGTCGGATCGCTGATGCGCACCTGCACGGCGCGGTCTTGGACGCCCAGACCCGTGTAGCCGATGCGCGCCTCGCGCAGCACCCGGCGGGTATCGTCGCGCACCGCGTCAAGCCGCTCGCGCACGATGGAGGCGACATCGACCTCGACCAGCAAATGCGCGCCGCCCTGAAGGTCAAGGCCGAGCGTCATCTGGCGCTTGGGGATCACGTCCGGCCAGGCGTCGAGCGTGCTCTTGGGGATAAAGTTCAGCACACTCAACACGAAGCCGGCCAACACGGCGGCCAGGATCGCGATGATCTTCCAACGGGCAAAATACAACATCGATCCGGTCCCGGGCCATCTGCCCCTGAAGCCACGCGCGCGCCGTCAGTCGGGCGCTGAGTGGTCTTTGTGTGGTCTAGATCAAGCCGGGGCCCCATCGCAAGCCCATGGCGTAACCTTGGGAGAATTGGGGCCGCCGCGCTTCGACCAGCGTGCCGCGCGCAGCGCCCCTCTCCCAGCCCCGTGTGGGATCACTCTTTGACCGGCTCGCCCTTGGAGCGAACTTCGGAGATCGCGGTGCGGATCAGCTTCACCTTGTTGGTGTCGTTGAGTTCCACCTCGACTTCGGTGTCGGACGTGACCTTGGAAATCTTGCCGATCAGGCCGCCCGCGGTGACCACCACGTCGCCCCGGCGCACGTTCTTGACCATCTCCTCATGCGCCTTCATGCGCTGGCGCTGCGGACGGATGATCAGGAACCACATGATCACGAAGATCAAAATGAACGGCACGAGCGACATCAGCAAGTCGCCCGAGCCAGGAGCGGCACCGGTGGCTTGGGCGTAGGCGGGAGACACGAACATGGATTGTCCTCTTGGGGTGGGTCAGCGGGTCGGTCCGCCGCGCGGCCAACAGCCGTCGCGCTCGCATATAGGCCTTCCCACTGCCGCGGCAAAGGCCTACGCCGGACGCAAGCCCGCAAAACGCGCGGCGGACTATAGCGATGAGCCGAGGGGATGCAATGGCCGCGCCTATCGGCGGCCCTTTGGCGGTGATAAATGACCGACGAGCGCCAAGGGTTGCCAGGTCCACGCGTCTGCGTCAAAGGTGGTGCGTAACACCCGGGCGCTAGGCAGAGAGCGGTCTTTTCGTCTCGCCGCCCGGTGCCTCGTGCTGAGCCCACCCCTCAAACGCGCCTGCCGCGACGAGATCCGTCATGCCCATTGATTATTGGATTTCGGCGTTCACGACGCTGTTCGTCACCATTGATCCGCCAGGTCTGGCGCCGCTGTTCCTGGCGCTCACCTCGACGATGGATTCCAAGGCCCGTCGCCAAGTCGCGCTGCGCGGCACGCTGATCGCCGGCGGGGTGCTCATTTTCTTCGCGCTCGCGGGCGAATCTTTCTTGAAGCTTCTGGGCATCTCGCTGCCGGCGTTTCGCATCGCGGGCGGTCTGTTGTTGTTCTGGATCGCGTTCGAAATGGTGTTTGACCGCCGCGCGACCCGCAAGGGCGACGAAGCGAAGCGGGCGATCACCCACGACGAAATCCGCAACATGGCTGCCTTCCCTGTTGCCATGCCGCTGATTGCCGGACCGGGCGCCATCTCCGCGTCGATCCTGGCGGCCTCGGAAGCACCCGATACGATCGCGTTTATCGGCGTGTTGGCCATCGTCATCGTCGTGTTGGCTATCACGCTGGGCGTGCTACTTTTGGCTGACCGCGTCTCACACCGATTGGGCGAGACCGGCCGTATCATTATCGAACGGCTCCTAGGCCTCATCCTGGCCGCACTCGCCGTCCAGTTCGTTGCCGATGGCGTCAAGGCGATTGCTGCGGGTTAACACCGATCACGGGCGCGGCAGTGCGCGGCGTGGCGTGGCCAGCGCGTCGATGACCGCCCGCGCGGCGGCCACTGCCGGATCCAACCCATCGGGCAGCGTCATGGCACGCTCCACATCTGAATATAGCTTGAGCTGCGCGCGCCGCTCCGGGGTGTCGGTCACGAGCGGGGCGAGCGCGGCGCTGAGCGCCTCGGGCGTCGCCTGCGCATCAATCAGGGCCGGCATCGTCAGGCGATTGGCGATCAAATTTGGCAAGAGCGGCGTGCGAACGTCGATCAGCCCGGCCAAAGCCTTGGGAACCTTCAAGAACGGCACCACGCGGCGCGCCAGGGCGTCAAGCTTATAGGCCGCCACGGTGGGCACGCCAGCTAATGCAAGCTCAAGCGTCACCGTACCAGAAGCGGCCAAAGCGAAATCGGCCTCTCGAAACGCCGCCCACTTCGCCTCGTCGCCTGAGACAACCGCTGCGCGGGTCGGCCATTGGGCGACAGCGGCCTCGATCGCCGCTTTAACATGCGGCACGGCGGGGATGGTCGCGTCCACCGGCCCAAGGGTCCGGGTGAGCATCTCGAGCGTGGCGCCAAAGGGAGCCAGAAGGCGCGAAACCTCGGATTGCCGGCTGCCGGGCAAGATCAACAGGCGCGGCGGCCGCCCGACAGGCAGATCGCGCGAGCCGGACGCCGGGCGCAGCCGCGCCAGATGGGCCATCAGCGGGTGGCCGACATAAGTGGTCGGTGGGCCGTTCAGTCGGCGGTGCGCCTCGGGCTCGAATGGCAACAGGGCCAGCAATCGGTCGCACCAGCGCGCCATCTTGGCCGCGCGGCCCGGTCGCCAAGCCCACACGGTGGGTGAGACATACGCGATCGTCTTGATCGCC
>CALSBD010000136.1:0-7534 GCA_943373055.1 Rhizobium sp. Q54 | reverse complement strand
GAGGAGGTCAGCGCCGTGCTCAAGGCGTGCCGCGATCTCAGCGTGCCGGTCATTCCCCGCGGCGCGGGCACCTCGTTGTGCGGTGGCGCAATCCCGCAGCAAGACGCGGTCGTCATTGGCGTGGCCAAGATGTCGAAGGTGCTGGGCGTCGACTTCGCCAACCGCACCATCCGCGTCCAATCCGGCATTACGAACCTATCCGTGTCGAACGCGATTCTCGACAAAGGCTTCTTCTACGCTCCCGATCCGTCCTCGCAGCTTGCCTGCACGATCGCGGGCAACATCGCCATGAATTCGGGCGGCGCCCACTGCCTGAAATACGGCGTCACCACCAATAATCTGCTCGGCGTCACCTTGGTCATGCTTGACGGCACGGTGATCGAGCTTGGCGGCGAGGCGATGGACGCGCCGGGCTATGATCTTTTGGGGCTTGTATGCGGGTCCGAGGGGCAGCTGGGCATCGTCACCGAGGCGACCTTGCGTATTCTGCCGTTAGCGGAGGGCGCGCGCCCGGTGTTGTTCGGCTTTGAGACCAGCGGCCAGGCGGGTGAATGCGTCGCCGACATCATCGCGGCGGGCATCGTGCCGGTCGCCATGGAGTTCATGGACCGCCCGGCAATCGAAATCTGCGAGGCATATGCCAAGGCCGGCTATCCGCTTGATGTCGACGCGCTATTGATCGTCGAAGTCGAAGGCTCGGACGACGAGATGGAAGCCATGCTCGCCCGCATCGTCGAGATCGCCCGCCGCCATGGCGTGAAGACGGTGAAGGAATCAAAGTCCGCCATCGAGACCGCGCTGATCTGGAAAGGCCGCAAGTCGGCGTTTGGCGCCACCGGCCGCATCGCCGATTACATCTGCATGGACGGCACCATTCCGACCGGCCAGTTGCCCTTCGTCCTCAAGCGCATCGACGAGATCTGCAAGGGCTATGGCTTGCGTGTCGCCAACGTGTTTCACGCCGGTGACGGCAATTTGCACCCTCTCATCCTTTACAACGTCAATGATCCCGAGGAGCGGGTGAAGGCGGAGGAAGCCGGCAATGACATTTTGCGCCTGTGCGTGGATGTGGGCGGCTGCCTGACGGGCGAGCATGGCGTGGGCATCGAGAAGCGCGATTTGATGCGCCATCAGTTCGACGCGGTCGACCTCACCCAGCAAATGCGGGTGCGTGCGGTGTTTGATCCGGGCTGGCTCATGAACCCCGCCAAGGTGTTCCCGCTCGACGGACGGATCTGACCCACCATGACCGTGCACCTTCCCGACACCGAAGCGGATCTGGCCGCGATCGTCACGCAGGCCGCGCGCGAAGCGACCCCGCTTGCCGTGCGCGGCGCGGGCTCGCGGTCCGGCCTCGGCCGCGCCATCCAGACGCACACGACGGTCTCCACCGCCGCGCTCACCGGCCTCACGCTTTATGAGCCGGCCGAGATGATCTTCGCCGCGCGCGCGGGCACGCCCGTTGCCCAGATCGAAGCCGCCTTGGCGCACAAGAACCAGATGCTCACTTTCGAGCCGATGGACCACCGGACGCTCTATGGCACCACCGCCGCGCCAACCATCGGCGGTGTGGTGGCGGGCAACGTCTCGGGCCCTCGCCGCATCGCCGGCGGTGCCGCGCGCGACAGCCTGATTGGCGTGCGCTTCATCAATGGCACCGGCGAGATCATCAAGAATGGCGGGCGGGTGATGAAAAACGTCACCGGGCTTGATCTCGTGAAGCTCATGGCCGGCTCGCACGGCACCTTGGGTGTCCTCACCGAAGTCACCTTCAAGGTATTGCCGCGCCCGGCCATGGCCGCGACCTTGGCCTTCGACGGCCTCTCCGATGCGCGCGCCGTCGCGCTGTTGTGCGAGGCGATGGGCACGCCTTTCGAGCCAACGGGTGCGGCGCACCTGCCCGCCCGTGGCCGCGGCCTCACCGCCTTGCGCCTCGAAGGCTTTGAAGAAAACATCACCTATCGTTCGGGTGAGCTCCGCAAGCGCCTCGCCGCGTTCGGGTCTGGCCGGCTCATCACGGGCGTTGAGCACGAGACGCTGTGGCGCGAGGTGCGCGACGCGCTGCCCGTTGCCACGCCGGCCGATCACGCGGTGTGGCGTCTGTCGGTTTCAGCGCCCAAGGGCGCCACGGTCGCTGCCGCAATCAAGGCCGCCCATCCCGACGCGGTCCACTATTTCGATTGGGCTGGCGGCCTGATCTGGGTTGGAGTGCCCGAGCGCGCCGACGCGGGGGCTCAGGCCATTCGCGCGGCCGCAAAGGCCGGCGGCGGCTACGCCACGCTCGTGCGTGCGTCCGCCGATACCCGCGCGCGCATCCCCGTGTTCGATCCGCCCCCACCGGCGGTTACCGCCTTGTCGGCGTCCGTGAAGCGGTCGTTCGATCCGCACGGTATCCTCAACCCTGGCTTCATGGCGGCCGGCGCATGACCTTGTCCGATCCGTTCCGCCGCTCAGGCCCGCCCTTCATCGCAACGCCCGCCGGCGCGGCGCTCGCCATCCTCATCGTGATCCTGGCCACCGCGGCAACGCTCTACTTCATGGGGCGCATGCCGATCTGCAAGTGCGGCGAGATCAAGCTGTGGCACGGCGTCGTCGTCAGCTCGGAGAACTCCCAGCATCTCTCCGACTGGTACACGCCCTCCCACATCATCCACGGCTTCTTGTTCTACGGCCTGTTTCATCTCCTCGCCAAAGGCCTCGCCGCGCTGCGCCCGCTTGGCGTGCGCGCGCTTCTGGCCACGATCCTGGAAGCAGCCTGGGAGATTTCGGAAAATACCGACGCGGTGATCAACCGCTATCGCGAAGCCACTATCGCGCTGGATTATTTCGGCGACAGCATCGTCAATTCGACCGCCGACATTGTGTACATGTTGATCGGCTTCGCACTTGCTCGTGTGCTGCCGGTCTGGCTCACGGTCGCGCTGGCCATCTCGGCCGAACTGATCGTCGGCGCGCTGATCCGCGACAATCTCACCCTCAACGTCATCATGCTCCTTTACCCGCTCGACGCCATCAAGGCGTGGCAGACGGGAGGCTGACCGTCATGCAGACCAATTTCTCGCTCGCGCAGTTAGCCGATCCGCAGGTTGCCGATGCCGAAAAGATTCTGCGCACCTGCGTGCATTGCGGGTTCTGCACGGCGACGTGCCCGACCTATGTGCTGCTTGGCGACGAGCTCGATAGCCCGCGCGGGCGCATCTACCTCATCAAGGACATGCTGGAGAACGACCGGCCGGCGGATGAAAAGACCGTCAAACATGTCGATCGCTGCTTGTCGTGCCTGTCATGCATGACGACCTGTCCGTCGGGTGTGCACTACATGCATTTGGTCGATCATGCCCGCGCACACATCGAGAAGACTTATAAGCGGCCGGTGACGGAACGGGCCTTGCGTGAGGTGCTCGCATTCGTGCTGCCGTATCCCGGCCGCTTCCGCGCGTCGCTGTTCGGCGCCCTCTATGGCAAGCTCGCCATGCCGATCCTGAACGTGATTCCCGGCATCGGCCGGCGCTTGGCCGCCATGCTGGCGCTTGCCCCCACCAAGGTGGCCCCGCCGGCGACCTTCGCGGCACCGGGCGTCTATTCCCCCGCCGGCGCGCGGCGCGGCCGCGTGGCGATGTTGACGGGGTGCGCGCAACCCGTGCTCAGACCCGGCACCAACGACGCGGCGATCCGGCTCTTGACCCGGCTCGGTGTCGAAGTGGTGCTGCCGAAAGGGGAGGGCTGCTGCGGCGCGCTTGTCCATCACATGGGCAAGGAAGACGCCTCGCACGCGCAAGCCAAAAAGAACATCGACGCCTGGTGGAGCCAGACAAAAGAAGGTGGCGGCCCCGGTCTGGATGCCATCGTGATCACCGCGTCCGGCTGTGGCACGACCGTCAAGGACTATGGCCACATGTTCAAGCATGATCCGGCCTATGCCACCAAAGCTGCGCACGTGTCGTCGCTTGCCAAGGATATCACCGAGTATTTGGCGACCCTTGATCTGCCCGCGCCGGTCGCGCCGCGCCCGCTGACTGTTGCGTATCATTCGGCCTGCTCGATGCAGCACGGTCAGAAGATCACGGATTTGCCGAAGACCTTGCTGCAAGCGGCCGGGTTCAAGGTGAAGTCCCCGCTTGAGGGCCATTTGTGCTGCGGTTCGGCGGGCGTTTACAACATCATGCAGCCCGAAATCGCCACCCGCCTGCGCGACCGCAAGGTGACGAACCTCGAACGCCTGAAGCCGGACGTCATCGCGGCCGGCAATATCGGCTGCCTCACCCAAATCGCCCAGGGCACCGGCATCCCGCTCGTCCACACGGTGGAGCTATTGGACTGGGTGCACGGCGGCCCGATCCCCGACGCCTTGGCTGAAACACCGTTGGCGAAGATCGCGTGAGGGGGGCAAGGTCCAGCCCTCCCTCCCTCGGCGTCAAACCCCATTACCCGCGCACCTTGCCCTGCTTCTTGAGCTCCACATAGGCCATATCGAGCGTCTTGCGGGCGCGGGCGACGAGCTCGTCGACTTCGTCGTGGCTGATGACCAAGGGCGGGGAGATGATCAAAGTGTCGCGCACGGCGCGCATGACGAGATTGTTCTTGAACGAGATGTCGCGGGTCAGCATACCCACCGAGCCCACTTCGCCGAACAGCGCCTTGTCACGCGAGCGCTTATCGGGAACGAGCTCAAGCGCGCCAACAAGGCCGCGGAAGCGGGCTTCGCCGACGAGCTCGTGGTCGCCAAGTGTTTTCCATTTGGCGGCCATATAGGGGCCGATGTCGTCGCGCACGCGGTCGACAAGCTTCTCCCGCTCGAAGATCGCGAGGTTGGCGAGCGCTGCGGCCGCGCAGGTCGGGTGACCGGAGTAGGTGTAGCCGTGGTTGAAGTCGCCCCCGGTCTCTTTCAAGTATTGGGCGATCTTGTCACCGACGAACACCGCACCCATCGGCAAGTAGCCCGATGTGATGCCCTTCGCCGTCGCCATCAAATCAGGCTCAGTGCCATAATGCTGGCAGCCGAACCATTCGCCTAAGCGCCCAAAGCCGCAGATCACCTCGTCGGAGGCGAACAGAATATCACGTTCCTTGAGGATGCGGCGCACCTCGGGCCAATAGGTGTCCGGCGGGATGATCACGCCGCCCGCACCTTGGATCGGCTCGGCGATGAAGGCGGCGATGTTGTCCTCGCCATAGACGTCGATCGCCTTTTCGAGCTGCCGCGCGGCATGAATGCCGAACTCATCGGGCGACATATCGCCACCTTCTCCGAACCAATAGGGTTGCGGGATGTGGTGGATGTTGGGGATCGGCAAGTCGCCTTGCTCGTGCATGGGCACCATGCCGCCAAGCGACGCACCGGCGACAGTGGAGCCGTGATAGGCATTGCGGCGGGCGAGCACGATCTTCTTCTTCGGCTTGCCCTTGAGTGACCAATACCAGCGCACCAGCCGCAAAATCGTGTCGTTCGCTTCCGAGCCCGACGACGTGTAGAACACGTGGTTGAACTGCGGCGGTGACAGCTCGGCGAGCTTTTCGGCAAGCAAGATCGCTGGCGGGTTGGTCGTCTTGAAAAACGAGTTGTAGTACGCGAGCTCTTGCATTTGCCGATAGACCGCTTCGGCGATCTCGTGCCGGCCATGGCCGACCGCGGTCGTCCAAAGCCCCGCCATGCCATCAAGCATCCGGTTGCCATCGGAATCGGTGAGCCACACGCCCTTCGCCTCCACGATGACACGCGCGCCTTCTTCCGACAGCGACTTATAGTCGGTGAACGGGTGCAAATAGTGCGCGGTGTCCTTCGCCTTCAGTTCGGCGGTCGGATAGACATTTGGGCGCGGGTTCATGGACGGTCCTCGGATTGACAGGGGGGGGTGCGGCGCGGCGGCACGCTCACACGCTCAACAGCAAATATTCCCGCTCCCACGGCGAGATCACTCGCATGAAGGTTTCGAATTCGGCCTGCTTGATCGCCGCATAAACGTTGACGAACGACTTGCCGAAAATGCCCGCAAGTGGCTCGCAATCCTCAAACGCTGCGACCGACTCCAACAGGCCACGCGGCAAGTCGTAAGCCCGGCCATGGGCGTCGGATTCCAGCGGATCGGATGGATTGAGCCCCTCGATCATGCCCAGATAGCCGGCCGCCAGCGAAGCCGCGATAGCCAGATACGGGTTGGCGTCGGATGAGGGCACGCGGTTTTCCACGCGGCGGGCGCCCGGCGACGATGGCGGCACGCGCAGGCCCGTGGTGCGGTTGTCATAGCCCCACTGCACATTGATCGGCGCCATGGTGCCCCGCGCCAGTCGGCGATAGGAGTTCACATAAGGCGCGAAGATGCACATCATCGCGGGGATGTATTTCTGCTGGCCGGCGATAAAGGAGAAGAACTCCGGTGTCGGGTTGCCGGTCTTGGGATCGGAGAACACGTTCTCACCGGTCTCCGTCGACACGATCGACTGGTGGATATGCATCGCCGAGCCCGGCTCGCCGGCGATCGGCTTTGCCATGAAGGTGGCGTAGATGTCGTGCTCAAGTGCGGCTTCGCGGATGGTGCGCTTGAACAAAAACACCTGATCGGCCAGTTCGACCGGATCGCCGTGCATCAGGTTGATTTCCATCTGCGCGGCGCCGTCTTCGTGGATCAGCGTGTCGATCTCGAGACCTTGCGCTTCCGAATAGGCGTAGATGTCGTCGAACAGCTCGTCGAATTCATTGACCGCCGAGATCGAATAGCTCTGGCGGCCGAGCTCCGGACGCCCCGAACGACCCACCGGCGGCTTCAACGGATAGTCCGGATCGGTGTTCTTATCGACAAAGTAGAACTCGATTTCCGGCGCCACCACCGGCCGCATGCCCTTCTTCTTGTAGAGATCGACAACCCGACGCAGCACCTGGCGCGGCGCCACTTCGACCGGGCGGCCATCGCGAAAATAGGCGTCGTGGATGATCTGCGCGGTCGGATCCGACGCCCACGGCACCACGGCGAGGGTGGAATAATCGGGCTCCAACACGAGATCGCTGTCGGCCACCACCGCGTCGACCAGGCCTTCATACTCGGGATATTCGCCCGAAATGGTCTGGTAGAAGATCGACAGCGGCAAGTTCATCTTCGGCGCGCCGGTGAACTTCGACGCCTGCATGATCTTGCCGCGACCGACGCCGGCCTGATCGGGCACCACGCACTCGATGTCCTCGATGCCGCGCTCGCGCAGCCACGCGCGCGCTTCGTCAAGGTCGGCGACGCCACGAGCGGCGGCAACACCGCGCTTGGGCTTGGGCTTGGGTCCGCGGGTGGTGGTTGGGGTCTTGGCCACGGGGGATCTCGCGTTGGGCAAGGATCCGGTTTGGATCGCTCACGGGTTATTTGTGATCACAAAATTGGGGTCGCCGTCAACCAACCGCGCGCAAGCGCCGTCGCGGTGGGGTGGGCGGATCGGCGGCGTGGGTGGTTGGCTCGCGGGCGGGCGGATCGAGCAGTGCGGTGCCGATCAACGTCATCCCATCGCGGATATCAGCGACGATGGCGGCCCTCAGCCCTGCCTCATCACCGCG
>CALSBD010000135.1:0-7603 GCA_943373055.1 Rhizobium sp. Q54 | reverse complement strand
GTAAGCGGCCAACCGCTCAGCCGCCGCAGCGGCGCGGTCGCGCAGGTCTTGCGCCGGGTTCGACGGGCTCGCCGCCTGGCGCACGGCCTGGCGGGTCGCGGCCGACGCCGCCGCCCGGGTGATCTGGGTGATGCGTTCCAATACCGCCTCGCCTTCCTCGATCTCACGGGCGATCTCGGTGGAGAAGAACTCCGCGTCCTTCAGCCGCTGGCCCAGCGTCGCGTCGGCTTCCACCGCCGTCGATCGGAGCCCCTGGATCGCGCGCTCGGCGATCTCGGTCGCCGTGATCAGCTCACTGATGGTGGCACGCAAGTTGGCCTCGTCGGCCCGCAGCCGCGAGAGGCGCTGATTGAGCACCACGCAATAGCCGATCGTGACGATCAAAAGGACGCACACCATCAGTTCGACGATCAGTCCAACAGGCAAGTTCGTCATTGGGCGGCTACCTCTTTCTGGGCGGCTTTTTCAAAGGCCGCGAGGGTCATTTTGGGCGGGCGCAAGGGAGAGGTCACGCGCACGGAGATCTGCTCCCCGATGCGGCCCATGCGCCCCTCCGTGAGGGTCACGCCCTCACACTTGACGGTCACCGGATCCTCCGGGCCGACGTCGAACACCAAGGTCTGACCGACCTTGAGATCGAGCAGTTGAAACAGCGAGACCTCGCGCTCAAACAATACCGCTTCCACATCCACCGACGCCGCGTTGATCTCGGTCGCCAAATGGCCTTCCCAGGTGGTGTCACGGCCGAACTTTTCGCCCATGAAGTTCTGCAGGAGCATCTCGCGGATGGGCTCCAGCGTCGCGTAGGGCAACATGATCTCGATGTTGCCGCCGCGATCCTCCATGTCGATGCGAAACTCGCCCAGGATCGCCGCGTTGGCGGGGCGGGAGATCGCCGCGAAGCGCGGGTTGGTCTCCAGTCGCTCGAGCGTGAACTTCACCGGGGCGAGCGGCGCGAAGGCCTGCTCAGCATCGGCAAGCACCACCTCGATCATGCGGCGCACGAGGTTGGTCTCAATCGTCGTGTAGGGCCGGCCTTCCACGCGCGTGGGCGTCGCGCCGCGGCCACCGCCCAGCAACACGTCGATAATGGAGTAGATCAGGCTTGAATCGACGGTCACGAGACCGAAATTGTCCCACTCCTCGACCTTGAACACGCCCAGGATCGCCGGCAGCGGGATGGAATTGAGATAGTCGCCGAAGCGCACCGACGTGATGGAATCGAGTGAGACTTCCACGTTGTCGGAGGTGAAATTGCGCAAGCTTGTCGTCGTCAACCGCACCAAGCGGTCGAAGACGATTTCCAGCATGGGCAAGCGCTCGTAGGACACCAGCGCTGAATCAACCAGCGCCCGGATACCCGACTGCTCGGAGGCAATGTGGTCGGAGATGTCAAAGCCCAGGAGGTTGTCGATTTCCTCCTGGTTGAGCACGCGGTCGCCACCGCGCGTGGCTTGATCAAGGTCCGTATCGCCGTCGTCGAGCATGGTCGACCACTGCGAGGCGACCTCGTCGGCGTTCTCTACACCTTGCTCGGCAAGTGCAGCACCCCATTCGGCAGCGAGGTCATCAGACTCCTCGCCTCCGTTCGAGCCGGTTTGCTCAGCAAGCGCCGCGCCCCAGGCTGCGTTGATGTCGTCGAGATCTTCGTCGTCCTTGCCCGCCATCGCCGCCTCACTGAACCAGGATTTCCTTGAACAGCACCGCGTCCACCCGAGCCGGGTGGATGGCGACGTTCACGCGGCGCGCGAGCTCTTCCTTCAGCCGATAGATGCCGGCCGAACCGTCGAGGTCGGTGGTGCGCAATTCGCGCAAGTAAACTTGAAACGCATCGAGC
This sequence comes from Rhizobium sp. Q54, assembly GCA_943373055.1. Lineage (GTDB taxonomy): Bacteria > Pseudomonadota > Alphaproteobacteria > Rhizobiales > Ancalomicrobiaceae > CALSBD01. Next base: position 5,766 of record CALSBD010000135.1, on the reverse strand, counting down.
ACCCGCGGCATCGCCGGCTGGATCTTGTCGGCGACCGACTGGTTGGCCACTTCCAGCGCGATCTTGACCTTGAGGTAAGTCGCCCGGCTTTCGGTGGAGGACAGGTTGACGGTCATGTCGGGCAGGTCGACGAACACGCCGGTCTTGGGCGGCGCCATCGTGGCTTCGGCGCTCGCGTCCGCGGCCGTGCCGCCGAGCAAGCCGAAGTACCACGCACCACCGCCACCCAGTGCCAACACGGCGACGAGGCCGGCGGCACCAAAGATGATCAGCTTCTTTTTCTTGGCCGCGGCCGCGTCGGCACCGTCGGCGCCGTCCTGCGGCACGTCCTCGGCCTTGTCCTTCGGCTTCTTCGCCATCGACTAAGTGTCCCAATCCGGCACGGACGCCCAAGCCCGCGCCCGTCAACACTAAAGAGCCAATGGTTAACGGGCCGTTACTGTTTAACCGGTTCTTAAATCAGGTGAATGACCCATGACCCCGGTGTGCCGGAGCGGGGCGCCGCGCGGCCCGCCGTTAGCGCCCTCGGCCACCCGGCGCGTTTGACCGAGCCGGCAAGGATGATCCGGCAAAAATTGCCGGGTAGTCGGATATGACGGGCGCGCCTCACAGTTAAGTCATTGATATTTCTTTCATCTCCACTTGGCACGCGGCTCGCAACGGGATTGGCGTCGGTTCGGCTGGGGAGCAGGAACCGCGCGGCCTGGGGAGACCGCACCATGGAAAACGCGCAACTTATCGGGTTGTCGCGGCAAGTGACGCTTCGCCGCCAGCTCGACGTGATCGCGAACAACATCGCGAACATGAACACCAACGGCTTCAAGGCTCAGACGCTGCTGTTTGAAGAAACACAGCTGAAGAACGCCAAGACCAACCCGTTTCCGCGGCCCGACCGGCCGCCGGCGTTCGTCATTGACGACCGCGACATCACGGATTTTTCCGCCGGGTCGATCGTCACCACCGGCAATCCAACCGACGTGGCGATCAATGGCGAAGGCTACTTCGTGGTCGAGACGCCAGCGGGCGAACGCTACACCCGCGACGGCGGCTTCCAGATCGACAATCAGGGCCGTCTCGTCACCGCGTCCGGCTTCCCCGTGCTCTCCGACGGCGGCCCGATCGTGTTCGGCCCGGAAGAAACCAATATTGCGATCGCCCGCGACGGCACCGTGTCCACCTCGGCGGGCGCCCGTGGCCGGCTGCGCGTGGTCGACTTCGAAGCCGAGCAGCTGCCGCGCCAAGAGGGCGGCAATCTGTTTGTCGCTGAAAACCCGGTCGCGGTGGCCAATCCGCGGGTCGTGCAAGGCGCGCTGGAAAAATCAAACGTGGAATCGGTGACGCAGCTCGCTGCGATGATCCGCGTGCAGCGCACCTACGAGAGCGTCACCAGCTGGATGAAGAACGCCGACGACCTGCGCCGGACCGCCATTGAGCGGCTCAGCGGCGTCCAGGCCTAAGGGAGGCGACCCATGAAAGCGTTGCACATCGCCGCCTCGGGCATGTTCGCCCAGGAAACCAATGTGGAAGTCATTTCCAACAACATCGCGAACATGCGGACGACCGGCTACAAAAAGCAGCGGGCCGACTTCCAGGATCTTCTTTATCAAAACGTCCGCCGCATGGGCACGGCCACCTCGGACGCAGGCACCATGGTGCCGGCCGGCATTCAGATCGGCTCGGGCGTCAAGACCGCCGCCACGCCTCGGGTGATGAGCCAGGGCACGATCCAAATCACCGAGAAGGAAACCGACATCGCTGTTCGCGGCGAAGGCTACTTGCGCGTCGCGCTGCCCGATGGCCGCACCGCTTACACCCGCGACGGTTCGTTCCTGCGCGATGGCAACGGCTCGCTCGTCACCAATGACGGCTATCTGGTCGACCCGCAGATCACCATCCCCGACAATGCGACCGGGCTCACCATTGGCCCGACCGGCATTGTGAGCGCGCGGATCGGCAACGCCACGCAGCCCACCCAGCTCGGCCAAATCCAGCTCGCCCGCTTCGTCAATCCGGTCGGCCTGGAAGCCATTGGCGAGAACATGTTCCTCGAAACCCCCTCCTCCGGCGCCGCCCAGGTCGGCAATCCGGGCGATGAGGGCTTCGGCAACGTGCTGCAAGGCAATCTTGAACTCGCCAACGTGAACCCGGTCGCGGAGATCTCCGACCTGATCGCGGCGCAGCGCGCCTACGAGATGAACTCGCGCGTCATCCGCGCGGCCGACGAAATGCTCTCCACCACCACCAACTTCCGCTGAGGTGACGCCATGAGCCACGCCGCCCGTCTGCACGCCCGCCGGATGATCCGCGCCCGCCTGCGCACCTTACTCGGCAGCCTCGTGTTGGCTGTCGTCTTCACGGTGGTTTTGTCCAAGATCGTCCGCGCCGACGATACCCCACGGCTGAAGGCCGAAGTGGTCGTCACCGACGAGATCGTACGCCTCGGTGATCTCATTGAGAACGCCGGCAGCGTCGCCGACCGCGCCGTCTTCCGCTCGCCCGACGTCGGCACGACCGGCCAGGTTGAAGCTTGGCGCGTGGTGGATATCGCCCGCCAGGCCGGATTGAGCCGCGTTGACGCCCAAGGCTTGCGCGCCATCAAGGTGAGCCGCGCCGGCCAGGAGATCCGCTCGGAGGACATCCGCGCGCTCGTGCTGGCCGCGCTGGTGAGCCGCCAGCCGGGGCTAAGCGTGGCGACCACCGATGTGGTGTTTGACCGCGATCCTGGCACGCTGGTAGCCGACGCGACCATCACCAACCCCATGAAGGTGAACACGCTCAATATCAATGACACGACCGGCCGCTTCGACGCCACCATCACGCTGGCCGGTGTCGCCGGTCAGCGCGAGCTGCGCCTGCGGGGCCAGATGCGCGCCATGGTCGATGTCGCGGTGCTGTCCCGCGCGGTTGAACGCGGTCAGGTGATCGTGACCGCCGACTTCACCCTCGTGCGCCGTCCGCGTGACGAGGTCGCCGCCCAGCGTCCGCTGGAGGCCGACAAGCTTGCCGGCCTGGCCGCCCGTCGCGCGCTGCGCGCCGGCCAGGTTGCCAACGTGGCCGACTTTGAATCCCCCCGCCTCGTCTCGCGCGGCGACGCCGTCACCATTGTGTTGGAGCGGCCGGGCCTGATGCTCGCCATCCGCGGCCAGGCGCTCGCCGATGGGGCGAAGGGCGACACCATCAACATCATGAACCAACAGTCCAAGCGCGTCGTGCAGGCCATCGTGGTCGCCCCCGGTCGGGTGGCGATCGCCCCGCCGCCGCGTCTGGCCACCAATGTCGAGGCGGTGCAGTGATGCGTCCCGTGAAGCTCTTGGGTGTTCTCGTTTTGGCATCGGCCCTAACCGGCTGCGCGGCAGCCGACCGTCTGTCGGACATCGGCCGCGGCCCGGCGCTGTCGCCCATCAAGGATCCGACCGCCACCCCCGGCTATCGCCCCGTGCAGCTGCCCATGCCAGCCCCCGAGCCGGTCGCCTATGCGCCCAACTCGTTGTGGAAGACCGGCGCGCGCGCGTTCTTCAAGGATCAGCGTGCCCGCCAGATCGGCGACATCCTCACCGTCAAGGTCGACGTGGCCGACAGCGCCCGCATCAACAACCAGACGAACCGCTCGCGCACCGGCACCGACAGCATGGGTCTGACCGGTGTTGTCGGCACCAACCTCATCAAGGCCCTGCCCAATGGCGTGAGCGGATCCACGGTGCTCGACCACGAAAGCGGCTCGGCGAGCGAGGGCAAGGGATCGGTCAATCGATCCGAACAGCTCGTCACCAATGTCGCCGCCGTCGTGACCCAGACCTTGCCGAACGGCAACCTGGTCGTGGAGGGCCGGCAAGAGGTGCGCGTCAATTTCGAGGTCCGCGAGCTCATCGTGGCCGGCATCATCCGACCGGAGGATATCGCATCAGATAACACCATTGAATCGACCAAGATCGCCGAGGCGCGCATTTCGTATGGCGGCCGCGGCCAAATCACCGACGTGCAACAGCCCCGTTACGGCCAACAGCTGTTGGACGTGATCCTGCCGTTCTGATCCCAAGCCTCCCGAAATCCTGCTTGCCGCGCCCCCTCCCCGGGCGCCGGCGGGACCCGCCAGGCCGCGGCCCCTCCCCGGCCAACGCCTGGCCCCAAAAACGGCGCCGGTCCACCTCCCCTGGACCGGCGCCGTCACGGGCTTCAAGTCACATCGCGGCGCGTGGGGCGCCGCTGGTCTTTAGACCTGATCGCGGCGCGTGGGGCGCCGCTCAAGGGCAGCAATGACGCCGCGCAGCGTGCGGACCTCTTGGTCGGTGAGGCGGGCCTTCATGAACAGGGCACGCAGGTTCGTCACCATCACGCCGCGCTTTTCAGGCGGGCGGAAGAATTCCATCTTATCCAGCGCGCCTTCCAGATGATCAAAGAAGCGCTGCACGTCGTCCTTGGTGGCCAATGGCGAGCGCTCCTTTTCCTCAAACGGTGTCCAATGAGGATCGGCGAGCAGCGCCTGGCGCCACTCATAGGCACAAATGATCACCGCCTGCGCGATGTTGAGCGAAGCGAAGGTCGGGTCGACCGGAATGGTGAGGATGTCGTCGCACAGCACCACCTCCTCGTTGGTCAGCCCCCAGCGCTCGCGGCCAAACACAATGCCGACCGTGTCGCCGGTGAGCACCGCCGCTCGCATGTCACGCGCGGCGCCGGCGGGCGAGGCGACGGGTTTGGCGATATCATGGTGGCGCGCCGTGGTCGCATAGACCCGCGTCAGTCCAGCGATCGCATCCTCGAACCGATCAAAGAGCTTCACCTCGTCGATGATCGTATCCCCGCGCGAGGCCGCCGCCCGGGCCCGCTCATTGGGCCAGCCATCGCGGGGCCGCACCAGGCGCAGGTCCTTGAGGCCAAAATTCGCCATCGCCCGCGCCGCGGCGCCAATATTCTCCCCCATCTGCGTCTCGACCAAGATGATCGCCGGCCCCCGCCGCACCGCCTCCGGCATCGCCGCCACGGGATCCTCTCCAATCCCATAAAGATGCGGCTTCTCTTTTTCATTCGGCGGGCGGGTCATGGGGTGTCCAAGAGGGATGAGGAAAGCGTGGGACGTAACCGGGGGCGACGTGGATGGCAAGGGTGGAGGGGCAGCACGATCGAGACGGATATCCCAGTCCCGCCGATTACAGAGCCTCACCCGTGGCGCAAGGCGTCCACGATGACCTTAAGCGCCGGGCGCGACTGCAGGCGGTCGGGATAATAGATGTAATAGCCCGCAAACGGTTGGCACCAGGCATCCAGCACGACGACCAAACGTCCAGCGTCGATATGCGGCTTGGCTAAATCCTCGGGCACATAGCCAATCCCATAGCCTTCGACCGCCGCCCGAACGATCGCCATCGATGTGTTGAAGGTGAGTTGGCCATCCACCCGGACGCGCAACTCCTGGCCGTCCCTCTCAAATTCCCAGGCATAAAGCCCGCCGGATCGAACTTGGCGCGTGTTGATGCAAGTGTGACCAATGAGGTCGTTGGGATGCTGCGGTGTGCCGCGCCGCGCGATGTAGTCCGGGGCGGCGACGGCCACAAGGCGCCAGTCGGGGCCGATCCGCACCGCGATCATATCCCGTTCGATGCTCTCGCCGATCCGAATGCCCGCATCGAACCCCTCCTCGACAATATTGCGCAAGCCGTTGTCGATGCTCAGCTCCAGCCGCAGGTCCGGATAGTGCCGCAAGACCGGGGCGAGCTTGGGCCACACCAGCGTATTCGCCGCGTGATCCGACAAGGTGATGCGCACCTG
>CALSBD010000134.1:0-7644 GCA_943373055.1 Rhizobium sp. Q54 | reverse complement strand
GTTCGGCTTTGCGCTGTTCTATTTGCGCTCGGTCGCCCCGCGCGAGATCTTCAAGGATCGCGTGACGGGCCGTCTGGTCGAGCCGGTGAAGACCGCGCAGATCTATATGGGCGCCATCCCGTTCGTGATCATTCAGGTGGTGATGGTGTTCGCGGTCGTGCTGTTCCCCGGCCTCGTGATGCACTACAAAGGCACCAAGCCTGCGGTCGATCCGTCGACCATCGAAATCCAGCTGCCTGGCATGGGTGGCGATGGCGGCGGCATACCGGGCTTGCCTGATTTCGGTGGGGGTGGCGGACCGGCCTTGCCCGGCGCGCCGGCGATCCCCGGGCTTGAGGCACCGCCACCGCCCGCAATCCCGGGCCTTGAGCCGCCGCCGCAGCCGGCCACCCCGCCCGCGACCAATAATTGATCCAACGAACCCACTCTTGATCGCCGCTCCCCCGGGGGCGGCGATTGGCGTTTGAGCAATCGTCCGCTGCTCGCTGCTGTGGCGACGCTGCGCCCGCCCCTCAATGCGGGGGGGCTTGACCGGAAGGAGCGCGCGCTTTCACTGTGAACACATAACAACGAGAACACCTTAGACCGTGGGAGGAATTCCATGTCGGTAGCCGACGGACACAGCGTGCCGCCCGCGACCCTCTATGACGGGGGGCGCGCGCCCAATCCGCGCCGGGTGCGTATCTTTCTGGCCGAGAAGGCCTATCAGATCCCGCATATCGTGCAGGTCGACCTCGCTAAGGGCGAGCATCGCAGCGATCAGTTCACCGAGCTCAATCCCATGCGGCGGGTGCCCGTGATGGTGCTGGAAGATGGCGCGGTGATCGCCGAATCGATTGCCATTTGCCGCTATATCGAAGAGCTGGTTCCCGAGCCCAATTTGTTTGGCCGCACGCCGGTGGAGCGCGCCGAGATCGAGATGTGGAACCGCCGGCTGGAGCTTGGGCTGTTTTCGGCCGTGGCTCACGTGTTCCGCCATTTGCACCCGGCCATGGCCGGCTTCGAGACGCCGCAAGTGGCCGAGTGGGGCGAGGCCAACAAAGCCAAGGTGCATCATGCGCTGGAGCTGTTGGATGCCGAGCTGGATGGGCAGGATTATATCGTCGGCAATCGCTTCTCGGTCGCCGACATCACCGGACTGGTCGCGCTTGATCTCATGAAGCCGGCGAAGCTCGCGGTGCCCGAGGCGCTCCGCTCGGTCCGGTCCTGGCACGCGCGTCTGCTGGCCCGGCCAACCGCGTTGGCGTGAGGGTGATGAGTGCGCCCGAGACCCGCCTCCCTGACGAGGCCGCGTCGTTTGAGGCCTTGCTGTCGCGGGTGCGGGCCTGCCGGGTCTGCCGGGAGGCGCCCACGGGCGCGCCCCTGCCTCATGAACCGCGACCGGTGGTGCGCGGGCAGGCGAGCGCCCGCATCCTGATTGCGAGCCAAGCCCCAGGCACCCGTGTTCATGCGTCGGGCCTGCCGTTCGATGACCCCTCGGGAGATCGGCTGCGGGCGTGGATGGGGGTTGATCGGTCGACGTTTTATGACGACCGGTGGCTTGCCACCGTGCCGATGGGGTTTTGCTTTCCCGGTCTTGACGCCAAAGGCGGCGACTTACCGCCGCGACGCGAGTGCGCGCCGCAGTGGCGGGCGCAGGTGCTGGCCGGCTTCAAGGCTGTGCGGCTTATCCTGTTGGTTGGCCAGTATGCCCAGCGCTGGCACCTAGGCGATGCGGCCAAGGGGGGGCTGACCACCACCGTTCACGCATGGCGCACGATCCTTGCCGGACCGTCGGACCCGCACCGCGTGCTGCCCCTGCCTCACCCGTCGTGGCGCAACACCGCGTGGCTGAAGGCAAACCCCTGGTTCGAGGCTGAGACCGTACCGGCTTTGCAAGCGGAGGTCGCCCGCTCGCGCGCGGCGTTCCTCACTGAAAAAGGCTGATGATGAAGCGGATCGCCACCAAAGTGAGGAAGGCGGCGAACGCGACTTCCAGATTCCGCTTCGACATGCCGTGGGCGAGCTTCACGCCGATGGGCACGGTGAGCAGGCTCGTGGGGAATAAGAGGAGCGCGCCGATCACGCTGACGAAGCCGATCGACAATGGCGGCAGCTGATCCATCACCGGCCAACCGGCGATCATGTAGCCAATCATGCCGGGGATGGAGATCAACACGCCCAGGCCCGACGAGGTGGCGACCGCTTGATGGATCGGGCGGCGATAGAGCGTCATGATGGCATTGCCCAACACCCCGCCCCCAATGCCCATCCAGGCCGAGAACACGCCGATGAAGCCGCCGGTCAGCGGTCGGAACAGCCCCTTGGGCAAATCGGGGCCGAGCGTCCAGCTGTCGCGGCCGAAGCCGAGCTTGATGGCGTTCAACAGCGCGATGGCGGCGAATACAGCCTTCAAGAAACCCGACGTGACGAAGGCGGCGACCGCCGCGCCGGCGATGACGCCGAGGATCACGAACGGCGCCCATTGCCGCAACAGCTCGCGGTCGACCGCGCCCTTCTTCATGTGCCCCTGGTAGGAGCGGATCGAGGTGGGGATGATGACGGCGAGCGAGGTGCCCACCGCCATGTGCATGCGGACGGCTTCGGGCACATCGATGATGCGAAACAGCTCATAGAGCACGGGCACCATGACAGCCCCGCCGCCCACGCCCAACAGCCCTGCCAACACGCCGGTGATCGATCCGGTGATGATCAAGGACACGGCAAGCCAAACGAGCTCGGTGACGCTCGCGTCGAAGTTTAAGGCCACGTCCGATCCCCCGCCCCCGCGGCCCTCAGGCCGGGTGTGTTCTGGTTATTGTCTGACACGGTGGCAGTATGCACCGCGGTCTGTTTCGTCCAACGTCCATCACGGGCGCCGAGAGGCTTTTCCCCCAACGCCGTCACCCCTTTGACCTGCAGTGCTGGTCTCAGGCCGCATCCTCGGTGCGCTCGGCGGCCCGAGCCGCGTCGGCGGCGCGCGCGGCGTGAAGACCGGCGATCGCCTCGGCAATCAGCACGCTCGACGCCCCCGGCTTTGGCCCCTCGACGGTCAACAGGCGGCGAAACGCGCGCGCGCCCGGCTGGCCATTGAAGAGCCCCAACACGTGGCGCGTCAGATGCGACAGCTTGAGCCCCTTGGCAAGGCACGCCTCGGCATAGGGGATCAGCCCCTCAAGCACGGCGACGGGATCGGCGGGATCGCTTGCCGTGCCAAAGATGTCGCGATCCACAAACGCCAACAGCCCCGGGGTCTCATACGCCGCGCGGCCAAGCATCACGCCGTCGACATATTGCAGATGGTCTTGCGCCTCAGTGATCGAGCCGATGCCGCCATTGATCGATACGGTGAGATCGGGATGGGCCGCCTTCAGACGATACACAAGCGGGTAGTTGAGCGGCGGGACGGTGCGGTTTTCCTTTGGGCTCAGCCCCTTCAGCCAAGCCTTGCGGGCGTGCACGATGACGCCGTCAACGCCGGCCGCCTTGACGCGTTCAACGAGGGTGAACAACGCCTCTTCAGGGTCTTGATCGTCCACACCGATACGGCACTTCACCGTGACGGGCACGTCAACCACCGCCTTCATGGCCGCGACGCACTCGGCGACCAAATCCGGCTCCTGCATCAAGCACGCGCCGAAGCGACCCGACTGCACCCGGTCGGACGGGCAGCCCACATTGAGGTTGATTTCATCATAGCCCCAATCGGCGCCAACGCGGGCTGAGATCGCCAGGTCCTTTGGATCGCTGCCGCCCAATTGCAGCGCGACAGGGTGCTCCTCGGGGCTGAACCCAAGCAGCCGCTCGCGATCGCCGTGCAGGATCGCTCCGGTCGTCACCATCTCGGTGTAAAGCAGCGCCCGCCGCGTCAGCCGCCGATGGAACACCCGGCAATGCCGGTCGGTCCAATCCATCATCGGGGCGACGGAGAAGCGGTGGGGCGCGAAGGGGCCTTGGCTCGCGGGGCGTCCGGTCAAATGAGATGATCTCCTCAGGGTAGCGCCGGGCGGGCCCCTTGGCCACCGGTTTCGCGGTCCTGACCGAGCAGGAACCATGACACGCGGCCGCTGGCAAGCCGGGTTCGCGATTGCCAGATCAATAGAGAAGTCTTGGCAAGAAGAGGACGACGCCAGGGATGAAGACAAGCAGGATCACCACGAGCACGATGGCGATGAGCAAGGGGATCGAGGCGCGGGTGTAGGCGCCGATGCTACAGTTGAGGATCGAGCACACCGAATACATCGCCGCGCCGACCGGGGGCGTGAAGTTGCCGATGGTGGCCGCAATCACAAAGATGATGCCGAAATGGACGGGATCACCGCCCAGGCTGCGGATCATCGGCAGTACGATGGGTGTGAGCATGATGATGAGGACGGTGGCGTCAATCACGAAGCCGGCGACGATGACGGCGAGCGCCACTGCGATGATGACGACTTCGACGCCTCCCGGCAGGCCGGTGATGAGGGTGGCCACTTGCTCGGGCGCGCGCTCCAAGGTCATCGCGTAGCTGAGCGGGGCGGACACCGCGATCAACAGCATCACGGAGCCAATGTCAGCGACGGTGTCCGACATGGCTACACCAAACGTGCTGCGCTTGAGCTCGCGATAGATCAACAGGCCGACAACGAGTGCATAGACGACGGCGAGCGCTCCGATCTCGGAGGGGGTGAAGACGCCCGACCGCAGGCCCAAGAGCAAAATGATGGGGAACAGGATCGCCCACACCCCCGCCCCCATGGCGCCAATCACTTCGCGACCGGAGGCGCGCGTGGCCCGTTCGGGGGCCCAGTTGTTGCGGCGGGCCGTGAGGGCGGTGGCAATGCCCAACGCGAGCCACAGCAGAAGCGCAGGCAGGATGCCAGCAGCAAACAGCTGGCCAATGGAGACCTGACCGATCGTGCCGAAGATGATCATCCCGATGCCGGGCGGGATGATCGGGGTGAGGATCGATCCGAACGAGAGGATCGCCGCGGTGAAGCCGCGCGACACGCCGCGCCGCATCATCTCATCGCCCAGCATGCGCGCCTGCATGGACGCGTCCGCGATTGCCGAGCCTGACACGCCCCCCATCATGGCCGAGAGGGCCAGCGAGGCCTGCGCGAGGCCACCGCGCAAATGGCCCAAAAGCGCGGTCGCCAGTGTCAACAGCCGGCTGGTGAGACCGGTGTGGTTCATCAGATTGCCGGCCAAAATGAACAACGGGATGGCAAGCAGGGCGAAGTTCTGCGTCTGGGTGATGGTTTGTTGGGCTGGAATGGTGAAGGGCAAGTCGGGGTTTTGCAGGAAGAACACCGCCGCCGCCCCGGCGATGGCGAACGCCACCGGCATGCCCATGAATAAGAGCACCGCGAAGGCCAGCATGACCGCGATCATGACGATGCCCTCAGGTGCGCGCGCAGCTTGCTAAGCGTGGTGAGGATCATCAGCGCGCAGCCAACCGGCAGGGCGGCGGTGACCCAGGAGTAAGACACCTCCGGCATGCCCTGGAAGGTGCGCGAGCGGCTAATCCAGGCGAGCCAGGTGCCGGCCACCACGCCGTAGCTCAAAATGGCGATCACGACGCCGTAGTTGAGGCAATCAAGCCACCAGCGCTTGGCGGCGGACAGCGCATCCGGCACGAGCCGTAGCGCGGTCAGGCGATTGCGATGCCAGGCGACATCGGCGGACAAGAACGTCGCCCAGGCAAAGAAGCAGGTGGCGAAGTCGATGGTGGCGTTGATGGGCATGCGCATCAACCGCGCCGTGCCGCCCACGAAGATGGCGGCGACCATCGCGATCACGAAGGCGCCGGCCAAGGCCACTTCGGCCCGGCGGAGTTGATCAGCCAACCTGTCCATTCCCGACTCCCGCACCGTCAACACCTCGCACGCGAGCGCGAGGTGTTGCGGTCATGTGGTGTGCGTCTTGTGTCTTACTTAGCGAGATCGGCGCGGATCTTGGCGGCGGCTTCGCCCAGGCCGAGCTTCTCAAACGCCTTGGCACCGGCGGCGCGGAACGCCTCGACGTCGACGTTTTCGACAGCCGTCATGCCCGCCTCAACGAGCTTCTTCTTCGCGGCGGCTTGAGCATCGGCGATCTTGGCGGAGGTCGCCTGACCGGCGGCCGAGCACTCGGCGACCAGGGCGGTGCGGATGTCTTCGGGCAAGCCTTTGAACCACTGCTCGCTGACGATCTGGAAATTGACCAACAGGATGTGGCGGGTCTCGTTGGCGTACTTGAGCACCTCGTTCATCTTGGCGTTGGCGATGTTGGTATAGACGAGCTCGGCGCCGTCGATGGCGCGGTTTTGCAGGCCCGAATAGACCTCGCCGAACGCCATGGCGACCGGCTCGGCGCCCAGCGCGCGGATCGATTCCTGCCAAATCGGCGCCGGAGGCGTGCGGATGCGCTGACCGGCAAGATCAGCCGGGGTGCGCACGGGCTTGTTGGTGAAGAAATTGCGCTCGCCCTGGACCCAATCGAAGCAGACCACGCGGATGCCGTGCTTAGACGCCAGCTCATCGAGCCAGCCCTGCATGGTGGGCGACTTCGAAAGCTTGAAGGCCTCTTCCTTGTTGGCGACCAGATAGGGGCCGTTGACCACGGCCAGGCCCTTCACATAGGTGCCGAGCCGGGCGGAATCGGTGTTCTGGCCGATGTTGGCGCCCTGGCGGATCTGCTCGATGATGTCTTCCTCAACACCGAGCTGCGCGGAATGGAACACCTGGATGGCAAGGCGCCCATTGGTGCGCTCCTTGACGCGTTCAGCCCAAGCCAGGAAGCCCTGGTGATAGAGCTCGCCCGGTCCCAAAACGTGATTGAAGCGTAAGGTGAACTCCTGCGCGGCGGCCGGCAAAGCAAGGCCGATGGCCAACGCGGCACCGGTGAGCAAGCCCTTAAGGGTCCGTATCGTCGTTTTCATATCGGGTCCTCCCTTGTGATGATCCATCGCCCGCCCGACGCGGGACGCGGAGTGGTTAGGTATCGAAGGGCGCGGGCGCCCCGGTGTGTGCGGCCAACTGCCGGAAGGCGTCGACCGTTTCGGGATCCAGCGGAATGCCGCGCTCCAGGCGGCGGGCCCGCTCGGCCCATTCGCGATCGCCCGGCGCCATCACCGTGCCGCCCGGCACACTAGGTGATCCGCGCAGGGCGCTGAGGTAGCGCGCCATGGCGCGCGCGACCGGCTCGGCGCCAGCGAAGGCCGCCGGATCGATTGCCAGCACGAAGGCGCCAAGCCCGCGCGGGGTGGAAAAATCCGGGCCGCCCATGGGCAACAGATCGGGGCTGAGCCCCGCCCCCGGCAGCACGGCGGAGAGGATCTCGGCGATCCCCGCGAGCCCGGCACCCTTGAAGCCAAACGCCCCGCCGAGCGGCGCCAGCATCTCCACTTGCGTGGCGTCACGGGTATCAAGGCCAGTCGCGTCCGACGCGATGCCATCGGGCAAGGGCTGACCGGTCGAGGCGTAGAGGCGCACGCGGTTGTAGGGGACGGCGCTGGTGGCCATGTCGAACAGCCACGGATGATCGCCAGGCACCGGCGCGGCCATGGCGATCGGATTGGTGCCGTGGAAGCGCACGGCCCCCTCATGCAGGCGCACGAACGCATCCGAATTGCACGTCACAAAGCCGATGAGACCCCGCTCGGCGATGGCGAGAGCATAGGCGCCGGCCGGGCCGAAGTGGCTG
>CALSBD010000133.1:0-7673 GCA_943373055.1 Rhizobium sp. Q54 | reverse complement strand
GTTGCCGGCGTGGTGATCATCATCATGGGCCTCCATTTCCTCGGCCTGTTCCGTATTGGCCTCTTTTATCGCGAGGCCCGCTTTCAGGTGGAGCGCAAGCCGGCCGGGCCGGGCGGGGCCTATGTGATGGGGCTTGCCTTCGCGTTTGGCTGGACGCCCTGCATTGGGCCGATCTTGGCCGCGATCCTGGCGGTGGCCGGCGCGCAAGATACGGTGGCGACTGGAGCCGCGATGCTGGGTGTGTATTCGCTCGGGCTCGGTCTACCGTTCTTGCTGGCCGCGGTGTTCGCCGGCTCGGCACTCGCCACCATGAGGCGCATGCGCGCTCACATGGGTACGGTGGAAAAGGTGATGGGTGGGGCGATGGTACTGACCGGGATCTTGTTTCTGACCGGTCAGATCGAACGCATGAGCTTCTGGCTTCTGGAAACCTTCCCAGCCCTTGCCACGATCGGCTGACGACAAACTCAGGTCAGCGTTTGCGCCTCAGGTATCGGGCGTCGCAGCCGGATTGCCGGTCCCTGTCGCCTCGCGCCCACGCAGCCGGCCCTTCAAGGATGCAATTAGCGCCGGCGGCGCGGTGGCCAGCACCAGACCTGACAACACCAGCACGAAGCCAGCCAAATGAAACAAGGCTAGCCGCTCGCCCAAAAAGAAGACTGCCATGAACACCCCGTAGGGCGGTAAGAGATACATGAACACGCCGGTCACCGACGGGCCGAGCACCTTGACGCCATACTGAAACGACGAGAACGCCAGCACGGACGACACGAAGGCGAGGCCACCAATTGAAATCCATTGGTCGAGCCGATCGGGGAAGGTGCCTGTCTCCGCGATCTCCCAGATCGCAAACGGCAACAGACCAATTGCCCCCGACAGCGCGATGGCCGCGAACAGCACGATGGTCGGCAGCCCCGTGAGCGGTGGGCGCTTCAAGAGCACGGAATAAATCGCCCAACTGAGCGCCGCGATGGCGATCAGGATGTCGCCCGCATTAAAGGTGAGCGACACCAAGCGACCGAGGCTGCCTTGAACGACAATGGTGAGCACACCGGCGAGCGCCAAAAGAATGCCAAGTGTCTCGCGCCCGGCGATGCGCCGACCACGGAACGCCCACTCAAGGATCAAGATCAGAACCGGTGAGGCGGTGTAGACCAGCGTCGCGTTCGACGCCGTGGTATGGCGAAGCGCCTCATAGACAAGCGCGCCACAGATCCACATCCCCAAAATGCCAAGCCCCATCAGGAGCTCAAACTGGCTCAAAAGGGTGCGGGCATGGGTCCGTAGGCCCTGCCATGCGAACGGCAGCAGGATCAGGAAGGCAAAAAACCAGCGGAGGAACGCCAGCGTGAACGGCTCGGCCGACCCCATCGCGGCGCGGCCGATGACGAGGTTGGATGAAAAGAACAGGGGCATCAGCGCCAAGACGCCATAGGCGACCCGGCGGTCGTTCAGATCAAAGCGCATTCAGCCTCAAGCGTCGCTCGCGAGCCGTAAAGGGGAGGGAGGCCACGGCACCGACCGACACGGTGACGGGTAAAGCGCCAAGCCGCGCTGAGCAAGTCGGGTCAACCCACAGGTGCCATCCGCTCACTGCATGCCAAATGACGGACCGCCAGGCGGTGGGAGATCGTGGGGCCGTGCGTTCAACGCAATGCAAGCCCTTGGCCGGAGAACAACGTCGTCTCACACGCCGTGCCCAGGGTCTTCAATCGTTCACAGGCAGCCGCCGCCTGCACCGCATTGGCAAAGGGACCCGCAATCAAGTGGGTCGACGTCTTGCCGTCGGTGCCCTCGCGCATTTGCACGAGCGGGGTGAGGGGGCCGATGATTTCCGCATGGGCGCGCACGAGCGTGGTCCACTGGCTCCGCACGGCCGCCAGATTGGTCTTGGCGCCCAGATCCAGCGCGAAGTCGCTGCGTGTCACCACCGGCTCCGTCGCCTCGACCGCGACCGGCGCAGCCGGCTGGTTCGGTACGGCCGGCGTCGCGGGCACGGGCGCAATGCCCACCACGCGAGCCGGCGGCGCGGGCGTGGGCGGTGGTGTCGCGAGGGCCGGCGCGGTGGGCACCGAGCCCGTCACAAGCTTGGCATCTTCCAGCGCGGCCATGCGGCGCGCGAGGTCGGCATTGGTGCGCGAGAGCATGTCAACCATGGTCTTGAGCGCCAGCACTTCACGGCGCAGACCCTCAAGGTCGGTTGCCGTGCCCGCCGCCGGACCGGCCAACACCACCCGCATAGATCGCCCGTCGAGATCCCCCGCCGCGCCACCAATCGAAGCCGTCGTCTCAGGAGCCCCGTCGCGCCCCGCTAAAAGCGCCGGCTCGCCGCGCATCAGGCGCATCACGTCGTCGAGCGGATTGCCGCGGGTGTCGGTAAACTGCCAGGCCGACACGGCCGCCAAAAACGCGCACACGGCAACGAGGCCCCAGCCCGCCAAGGCGAGGCCGGTGCCATCTTGTCGTGGGCGGGCGGGAACCGGACGGCCCACGCGCAAGGCGAGATCTTCGACCGAAGCCACCGAATCAATCCGTGAATGACGACATGTCCACAGGCAACACCAACCGAAATCCCCCCCTTTGCGCAAGGGCATCCGCTGCTCCCAATCCGCTAACCGCCTGTCACAACGCTATGATGCCGCTCGACGCGCGCCATTTGACGCGCCGCTTGACCGGCTTCGAGCCATGTGGGACTTCCCGACCACCAAGAGGGAGAGTGGGCGATGGCCGAGCGGACATGCCTGGTGGTTTTGTTGGCCGCGGGTGAGGGCACGCGGATGCGTTCGGCGAAGCCGAAAGTGCTACACGCCGTGGGCGGACGCGCCATGGTCTGCCACGCCGCCGAAGCCACCTTGCGCGCGGGCGCCACCCGGCTCGCCGTCGTCATTGGCCCCAATGCCACCGACGTGGCAAAAGCCGTGCGCGCGGTCGCGCCGGACGCGGAGACCTTCGAACAATACGAGCGCCTGGGCACCGCCCACGCGGTCTTGCAAGCCCGCGCGGCGATCGCGCAGGGCGCCGACGATGTCATGGTCGTTTTCGGCGATACGCCGTTGCTGCGTCCCGAGACGCTGTCGCGCGTGCGCATCCGCCTCGCCGACAATGCCGATGTCGTCGTCTTGGGCTTTGAGACCGACGAGCCGGCCGGCTATGGCCGTCTTCTGGTCAAGGACGGGCAGCTGATCGCCATTCGCGAGGAGCGCGATGCGACGGATGAAGAGCGGCAGGTGAAGTTTTGCAACGCCGGCATCATGGCGTTTCGCGGCGAGCATGTGCTGGACCTGTTGGACGCCATCGGCAATGCCAACGCCAAGGGCGAGTACTACCTCACCGACGCGGTCGAGGTGGCGCGCGCGCGCGGGCTTACGGTTGTCGCCGAGGTGGGCGAGGAGAGCGAATTCTTGGGCGTGAATACCCGTGCACAGCTCGCCCAGTGCGAGGCGGTGTTCCAAGACCGCATGCGGCGCGCGGCCCTAGCCGCCGGCGTCACGCTGGTCGCGCCTGAGACGGTCACCTTCGCCCACGACACCGTACTGGCCGCCGACGTGACCGTTGAGCCCCATGTGGTTTTTGCCGCCGGTGTCATGGTGGAGGGTGGAGCGACCATCCGCGCCTTCAGCCACCTGGAGGGCGCTGTCGTGCGCGCGGGCGCGATCGTGGGGCCCTATGCGCGGCTCAGACCGGGCGCCGATATTGGCGCGGACGCCCACATCGGCAACTTCGTGGAGATCAAAGCTGCCCGCGTTGAAACCGGCGCCAAGGTCAATCACCTCACCTACATCGGTGACGCGATCATCGGCGCCAAGGCCAACATCGGTGCTGGCACCATCACCTGTAATTATGACGGGTTCGGCAAATATCAGACCGTCATTGGCGCGGGCGCATTCATTGGGTCCAATTCGGCCTTGGTCGCCCCCGTCAGCGTGGGGGCCGGCGCGATCGTGGGTGCGGGCAGCGTGATCACGGCCGACGTCCCCGCCGACGCCCTGGCGGTGACGCGCGCCACCCAGCAAACCGTAGACGACGCCGCACCACGCCTGAGGGCCAAGTACAAAGCCCGCAAGGACGCCGCAAAACCCTGATCGCGGCTCCCGCATCATCGGACAGCCTTGAACAGCGACCGACGCCGAGTCGAGACGCGAAGCTTCTTGATGTGCGTCCTTTTGAGCGAACCGGTAGGTGCAAAATAACAACCCTCCCAAAGGTTCATGTTACATGAATGGGTGAAAAACCCGCCTCAAGGGCCGTTTTCTCGGGATTATTTCCATTGGTGATAAGATCGGATGCGACCTTCGCGCAATCCCGCGTCGTCTCCTTATCCCTACGGGGTTACGCTTAAAACACTAGGTAGGCAGCGCGCGGGGGTCGCAGATGTCTTTAGATGAAATCCGCAAGCTTCCACATTTTGCTGTCCTATCCGAACGAGAATTCAATTGGTTGTTGGAACGGGCGAAAGTCGTCTCCCTGGATCGTGGTGACGTGGTGTTGTCACGCGACATCCGGCCCAACCATTACACGTTCCTCATCGAAGGCCGCTGGACCATGCGCCGCTGGGCGCGCGGCGTTGATACGCCGGTGGTATGGACGGATGACCGCCCGGGCTCCTGGCACGGTGGGATCGACGTCATCGACGTTTTGGCGCCGGCCGACGTGGTGGTCGAATCCCACGCCCGCATTTTGGTGGTGCCGCGCCAAGCGGTTCACGAGTTGATGGCGCGAGCGCCAGGCTTCGCCATTCACATGATGCAAGGCCTCACCGAGGGTGTGAACCGCATCCACGACCACGTGGTTGCCTCCGGCACCGCGCAGCGTATGACCGGCTGAGACAGCACGGCTGGGAGCGCTCCGCGGAGGGCTCTTGCTCTGGCACAAGGTTGAGGCGAGCCGGCCGCCTTAAAGAGTCGGCACACTCAGTGATCGACAGAAGAAACTGGCACGCCCGACGAGGGCCGCACCATCCGTCGCGCGGCGCTGTCACGCCAAGCGCGGACCCATACCAACCTCGCGACGCGAGCACGAAAAAGGGCGCCACGAGGGCGCCCTTTTCGCAGGGGGAGCCGTCTGTCACGACGGCAATTGGCGGCATGCGTGCTCAAGACGTGAATACACCGGGGCAACAAAGTGCCGCGGGCCCCCAAGGCCTCGGGGGACCACCGTCAGTGAGCTCGAACGCCCAAGAACACGCTTAGCGCCGACGAGCGCCGCCGGGCGGACCCGAGCGCGGCGCCGATGACCCCATGTTCGAGGTATCGCCCTTGTGGCGGAAGACGAGACGGCCCTTGTCGAGATCGTAGGGCGTCATCTCCACCACGACGCGGTCACCCGCGAGCGTCTTGATGCGATGCTTGCGCATCTTGCCGGCCGTGTAGGCCACGATCGTGTGCCCGTTGTCGAGCTCCACTCGGAATCGCGCGTCGGGAAGCATCTCGACCACGACCCCATCGAATTCGAGCGTCTCTTCCTTTGACATATTACATCGCCACCAAATTCTGCGCCGAGGACTTGCCGGTCTTGCGATCAGCCTGAACCTCGTAGCTCACCTTCTGGCCGTCGCGCAACGACTGCATGCCAGAGCGCTCGACGGCCGAGATGTGAACGAACACATCCGGTCCACCGGCGTCCGGCTGAATGAAGCCGTAGCCCTTTGTCCCATTAAACCACTTCACGGTACCGGTCGCCATGGAAAATCTCCTTTTATCGATGGCGTTAGGGGGTCACGCCGCGCGTACGCGCGGTTGGCGACGGTGACGACGGCGATCCGGCGATTGATCGGACGCTTCGCCGTTGTTCGGCTTCGCGGCGCGGGGTTCTGCGCCAGCGTGATGTGTGCGGTGCGGCGTCGCGCCATCGGCATCGGCGCGCGGCCGATCCGGACGGTGCGGCTTGCCACCCGAGGCGGACCCGCCATGACCCGGCTTGCCACCGCGTCCAGACTTGCCGGCAGGCTTGCCCGAGCGTGCTTCGTCGCCACCCCGGCGCGCGCCATCGCCACGCGGGCGGGGCACGTCCAGGTCGACCGATTCGGCCTCGATGGTCAGGCCGGTCAGCTTCTCGATGGCGCGCAGGAACGCGCGCTCTTCGTGATCGCAGAACGACAGCGCAATGCCGTCGCGTCCGGCGCGCGCGGTGCGGCCGATGCGGTGCACGTAGCTCTCGGGCTCGTTGGGCAGCTCGAAATTGATGACGTGGGTGACGTCATCCACGTCAATGCCGCGCGAGACGATGTCCGTGGCGACCAACACGCGCAGCGTGCCGTCCTTGAAGTCCGACAAGGCGCGCTGACGGGCCCCTTGCGACTTGTTGCCGTGGATGGCGTCCGCCGCGATGCCGGCCGCGTCGAGCTGCTCGGCCAAGCGATTGGCGCCGTGCTTGGTGCGCGTGAACACCACGACCCGCTTGAGGGCAGGGTTGGCGAGCATGTCGACCAGGAAGCCACGCTTCGCGGACCGCGACACGTGATAGACGCGCTGCTCAATGCGCTCCACCGTGATCACCTCGGGCGTCACGGCCACTTCGACCGGTTCGTCCAACAGGTCGGCCACCAAGTGGCGCACGCCGTCCGGCATGGTCGCCGAGAACAGCAGCGTGTGGCGGTGCTTGGGCAGCCGGTCGACGATTTTCATCACGTCGCGCACGAAACCCATGTCGAGCATGCGGTCGGCTTCATCGAGGACAAGCCGCTTGGTGTGATCAAGCCGGATCGCCTTTTGATGCATGAGATCAATGAGGCGGCCCGGCGTGGCGACCAGGATGTCGACCCCGCGCGAGAGCGTCTTGATCTGCGGCATCATGCCGACGCCGCCGAATACGACGGCAACCTTCAGCCGGGCCGGCGCACCATAGGTGATGAAGGCATCGGCGATCTGTTGTGCCAGTTCGCGCGTCGGCGCCAAAACCAGCGCCCGCGCCGAGCCGGGGATGATCCGATCATCGGCATAAGCGAGCTGCTGGATCAGCGGGAGCGCGAAGGCAACCGTCTTGCCGGTGCCGGTCTGGGCGAGACCCACAAGGTCACGACCGTCCAAAAGATGGGGGATCGCCTGCGCCTGAATCGGCGTGGGCGTTACGAGGCCTGCGCCGTTGAGCGCAGTAACCAGCGGCTCGGCAAGGCCAAGCGCCGCGAAAGAAGAAACTGACAAAGACCAAAAACCTTCAGCTCGTCACGAACATCATGACGTTCGGGATGTCTGCTCTCGCCACTGTGCGAGTGCCCAAGACATCGGGTCGTCCAGACCCGCACGCAGAAGGATCATGGAAAAAGTCGTGCCCATCTGAGGGCCGTCGGTCGATCAGGTATCTCAGTAGAACTGGTAACCTAAGACGAAACCGCCGCTGCGTTGATGCGACGTTTGAGCGCCACATATGGCGGTTCGCAGGCTGCACGTCAACACTGAGCGTGTCGAATTCCTCCAGTTCAGGTCGAATGCGCGGCGTTCCGCGCCAAATGAGCCGGCACAAGGGTCTTCGTTCGCTTTTTGATCCGGCTTGATCTACGCTTAAGCGCCGCGCGAGCACAATGCCGGCTATACAAAGGGAGCGCTCCATGGCTGCGCATGGACTGATTCACTGGACTGAACTCAACACCCGCGACGTCGCCAAAGCCAAGGACTTCTACGCCGCGTTGTTTGGCTGGACCTATACCACCATCCCGATGGAGGGCGGTGAATATAGTC
>CALSBD010000132.1:0-7719 GCA_943373055.1 Rhizobium sp. Q54 | reverse complement strand
TCGTCATTGATAGCGGTCGGTTCGACTGGACCGCGCATGCGCACCGGCACCCCCTGATGACTGAGCCGGACCTGGCCCATGGCCGCATCGAGTGGCTGGACGCGGTCGCCAAGCTCGGCGGCACCTACGGTAAGAGCGCGTATCTCCTGAAGATGCGCAACACACTCATGCGGGATTTCGGCCCGTGCCCGTCGCCGTTCGCGTCGTTCCTGTTTCTGCAAGGCCTTGAGACTTTGCCGCTGCGCATGCCGCGCCACTGCGAAAATGCGGCAGTGCTTGCCAACTTCCTCAAAGACCACCCCATGGTCGCCGATGTGACCTATCCCACGCTGGGCGACGCTTTGATGCGTTCGCGGGCGCGCGACAACATGGGCGACCATGGCGGACCGCTCCTGCAGTTTGAAATCAAGGGCGGCATTGAAGCAGGGCGTCGGTTCATGGAGCGGCTGAAGCTCCTCTACCACGTCTCCAATATCGGTGACGCGCGCTCGCTCGCCACCCATCCGGCCTCCACGACCCATGCGTCCGTCGCCCCCGAGGCGCGGCTGGCGGCCGGCGTGAAGGATGGCACCATCCGCATTTCAGTCGGCCTTGAGCATATCGACGATATCATCGCCGATGTCGCCGGGGCGCTCGTCCATGGCTGACGGTCTGCATCCCGCGCCCCGTGACCGCGCCGTTGTCGGCGTGGTCACCGATCGCCGGGTCGAGGATGGGGTCGATCTCGACACCATCCGCGCCCGCTATAGCGAGGCCTTGCAAGCCGTAGGTCTCGTCCCGGTCTATTTGCCGGCCGGGATGCCGCCTGAGGCGGTTCGCGCCGCCCTGAACCGGCTTGATGGGCTGGTTCTGACCGGTGCGTCGTCCAATGTCGCACCAGCGCGCTATGGCAAACCGGCTGCCGCCTTTGAACAGGACCCGGTTCGCGACACCACCGTGTTCGCTGCCATTGCAACCGCGCGATCCCTTGGCCTCCCAATTTTGGGGATATGCCGCGGTCATCAGGAGCTTAACGTAGCCTTTGGCGGGACGTTGTATGCACGATTGTCCGACGTCGGTCGGTTTTCCCCTCACACCGAGGATTTGAGCTTGCCTCGCGATGCTCAATATATCCCCTGGCAAACCGTCCGCTTGACCGGGGGAGGGCAGCTCGCCAATTGGTTTGGCACCGATACCCTGACGGTGAATTCGCTTCATCACCAAGGGATCGATCGGCTCGGTGCAGGCCTGATTGCCGAGGCGGTCGCCGATGATGGGGTCATCGAGGCGATCTCAGCGCCGGGTGAGAAGGCGCTCTTCCTGGGCGTGCAATGGCACCCCGAATGGCACCACCGGACCGATCCGGTCAGCCACGTGATTTACGCGCGCTTTGCGGCCGCGGTTGAGGCGCGCGTCATCGCCCAGGCGGTGGCCTGATGGATGCGCGCGTCGCCAGCCTGTTCGGGATCGGCTTCGCGGTGCTGGCGGCGATTTGCAATGGCACCGTCGGCGTTTTGTCGCGCTATGCCTTCAGTGATGACTTCACCCACACCGATGTGGCGTTTTGGCGCTGCCTTGGGGCCTTCGGCATCATCACCCTCATCGTGACGTTGATGCCAGGTGGCTTGGCACAGGTGAGGGCGCATATGGCCGATGCCTGGAAAATCGCCATTGCCGCCTTCCTTGGCGTGTTCATGCTCTACCATTTCGAGACCGAGGCGATCGCGCACGCGCCCATCCCGCTGGTGGCGGTGCTGGTGTTTGCTGGCGGCATCGGCGCGCTTGTGCTTGATGTCGTGGTGCTCAAGGAGCGCATCAGTACCGTCAAGGCGGTGGCAATCGCGATTGTGTTTTCCGGCGGCGCGATGCTGATTGCCCGCGATGGACTCGCCTTGGGCTCGACGAGCGGCATCGTCTACGCGCTGCTGGCGGGCCTTGGCTATGCGAGCTTCATTTTCGCCTGGAAGTATTTTCGCCTTCGCTCCGGGCTTGCGAGCTTGTGGTGGTTTTTCCTGTTTGGCGCCGTCTATCTCAGCGTCCCGTTTGTCAGCAACGGTCCCTCGGTCCCAACCGGTGAAACGATTGCCCCCATGGTCGCACTCGCCATCGTGCCCTCGTTTGGCGGATTTTTGTGCACCACTTTGGCACTCAAATACATTGAGGCCTTCAAGACCCAAGTGATCGAGGCGTCCGAACCGGTGTTCTCCGCCGGCTTTGCGTTCGCGGTGTTCGGCGAGATGTTGACCGGCACGGGCCTCATGGCCGCTGCCATGATCCTCATGGGCACCTTGCTGACGGTCCTGCCAAGCCGGACCCGCGCGCCGAACCGCGCTTCATCCGAACCCTACGCCCACTCCGTAGCGTCCACCGGCGCCCCCGGTTCCCTGTCCGCCCGCCCATCCGCGTCCCGGCTGCCACCCCGGGAGTAGGCGCCAACGCCGAGCGCTCCAAACGGAGTGCGATGTCGCAACGCGATCATGAGTTCTGGATCGGACGAAGCAGTCTCTGTCGATCAGGCACTTAACGCATTCAGCGCCGGCCCATCGGTCGGCCTTTGCCTAAGGTCTTGAGCGAGGGATAGCGGCCTTTGGGCACCACCGGTGGCGGTGGGGGTGGTGGTGTTGGCTTGAGGCGGGTTTTTTCCAACACGATTTCGCCCGGCTTGGCATCAATCAGCTTGACGAGCTGGGTAAGGATAATCGCCGTGCCCTTGAGCCGCTGGATCGGCTTCTCGAAGTCGCGGGTGAGCACGATTTTCTGGTCCGGTCGGATTTTGGCAAGGGTGCCTTGCTCGTTGATCCAACGCACCAGCGCCGGCGGATTGGCGAACGTGTTGCCGCGGAACGCAATGACGACACCCTTGGGGCCGGCCTCAACCTTTTCCACATTGGCGCGCCGGCACAGCACCTTGACGAACATCAGCTTCAAAAGCTGATCGACCTCATCGGGCAGCGGACCGAAACGGTCAATGAGCTCGGCACCAAACTGGTCGATCGCCTCCGCGCTATCAAGCTCGCCCAGACGCCGATAAAGCCCGAGCCTGAGCTGCAAATCGGCCACGTAACTGTCGGGAATCATCACCGGCGTGCCGACCGTGATTGTCGGAGACCAGGTGTCCTCCGGCATCGCCTCGTCGCCCGCCTTCAGCCCCGCGACGGCTTCCTCCAGCATCTGCTGATAGAGCTCGAAACCGACTTCCTTGATGTGGCCGGATTGCTCCTCGCCCAACAGGTTGCCCGCGCCGCGGATATCAAGGTCGTGCGAGGCCAACTGGAAGCCGGCGCCGAGTGTGTCGAGCGACTGCAGCACCTTGAGCCGCCGTTCGGCTGCGGTGGTGAGCTTCTTGTCGGCCGAGACCGTGAAGAGGGCATAGGCGCGCAGCTTCGAACGCCCGACACGCCCCTTGAGCTGATAGAGCTGCGCGAGGCCGAACATATCCGCCCGGTGCACGATCAGCGTGTTGGCGGTCGGCACGTCGAGGCCCGATTCGACGATCGTGGTCGACAGGAGCACGTCATACTTGCCCTCGTAGAAGGCGACCATGATGTCTTCCAGCTCCGTCGCTGCCATTTGCCCGTGGGCGACGGCAACCTTGACCTCGGGCACGTGCTTTTCGAGGAACTCAAGCTGGCGGGCGAGATCCGTGAGTCGCGGCACCACATAGAACGCTTGACCGCCGCGATAGCGCTCGCGCAACAGCGCCTCGCGCACCACGAGCCCATCGAACGGCGAGATGAACGTGCGCACCGCGAGACGATCGACCGGCGGGGTCGCGATCACGGAGAGTTCGCGCACCCCGGTGAGCGCGAGCTGCAGCGTGCGCGGGATTGGAGTCGCTGTCAGCGTCAACACATGCACATCGGAGCGCAGCTCCTTGAGCCGCTCCTTGTGCTTGACGCCGAAATGCTGCTCCTCGTCGATGATGAGGAGGCCCAAGTCCTTGAACTGGATCGACTTTGACAACAGTGCATGGGTGCCCACGACGATGTCGCACACACCCTCGGCCAGCTCCTTGCGGGTGAGCTCCAAGTCCTTGGCGCCAACGAGCCGCGAGGCTTGCGCGACCCGCACGGGCAACCCCTTAAAGCGCTCGGCGAACGTCCGATAGTGCTGGCGCGCGAGCAAGGTGGTCGGCACCACGACCGCCACCTGCTTGCCCGACAACGCTGCCACGAACGCCGCGCGCAGGGCGACCTCGGTCTTGCCGAAGCCGACGTCGCCGCACACAAGCCGGTCCATCGGCCGGCCGGCCGCCAGATCCTCAAACACCGCTTCGATGGCGTTGAGCTGATCCTCGGTCTCTTCATACGGGAAGCGCGCGCAGAACTCGTCATAGAGCCCTTCAGCGGGGGTGAGCACCGGCGCGGTGCGCATGAGCCGTTGCGCGGCGGTCTTGATGAGCGCGTTCGCGATCTCGCGAATGCGGTTCTTCATCTTGGCCTTGCGCGCCTGCCAAGCCCCGCCGCCGAGCTTATCAAGCTGCGCTTCGCCATCCTCGGACGCGCCGTAGCGGGTCAGAAGCTCGATATTTTCCACCGGCAAGTAAAGCTTGTCGCCGCCGGCATATTGAAGCTCAAGGCAGTCATGCGGCGCGCCGGCCGCGGTAATCGTCTTCAGCCCAACAAACCGGCCAATGCCGTGTTCGACGTGAACGACAAGATCGCCCTCATCAAGACCGGTCACCTCGGTGAGGAACGAGGAGCCCTTGGCCTTTTTCTTGCGCGGCCGCACCAGCCGGTCGCCCAAGATGTCTTGCTCGGCCACGACGGCCAGATCCGCCGTCTCGAAGCCGCCCTCAATCCCCAACACCCCCAGGCCAACCGCCCCCTTGGGCAGTGCCAACAGCTCCGGATAGGCGGCAACCGGTTTGACGCGCTCCACGCCATGGTCCGCGAGCACTTGGCCCAGGCGATCGCGCGCGCCCTCCGACCAGGCGGCGATCAACACCCGCTTCTTGCCGTTGCGCAGCTCGCCTAAGTGGTTGGCCACCGCGTCAAATACGTTTTGCCCCGCCGCGCGCTCCGCCGCGAACGACCGGCCGCCGCGCCCGCCCAGATCCACCACCGATCGGCCCGTCTCCGGCGGTACGAACGGCGTCAATCGGGCCGTGCGACCATCGGCCAACCGGTCACGCCATTCGGCACGGGTGAGATAGAGTTCGCCCGGGGGGAGGGGATGATAGGGCACGCCTTCGGCGCCCAAGTCCTCAAGCGCCTCTTGGCGGGCCTTGTAGTGATCCTCAATCTGCGTGAAGCGCTCCTCGATTGCTTCATCCAGCAGTGGGTCGAACACGATGGGCGCCGTGCCGGTGTAGTCGAACAGCGTTGACAGCCGCTCGTGAAACAGCGGCAACCAATGCTCAAGACCGGGGTGTCGGCGCCCCTCGGAGATGGCTTGATAGAGAAGATCATTGCGCTGCGCGACGCCAAAGCGGGCGACATAGCCCTGACGGAACCGGCTGATCGTTTCGGGAAGCAAGGTCACTTCCGACACCTGCATCAAGTCGAGCCCCTTGAGGGTGCCCGTGGTGCGCTGGCTTTCGGGATCGAACGAGCGGATCGATTCCAACTGGTCGCCAAAGAAATCAAGCCGCACCGGCTCGGCGAAGCCGGCGGGAAACAGGTCCAAGATGCCACCGCGCACCGCATACTCGCCGGTGTCGCGCACCGTTGGCGTGCGTGAAAAGCCGTTGTCCTCGCACCATTTGACGAGCCGACCCATGTCCATCATGGCGCCAGGGCGCGCGATCAAGGTCTGCGAGGCTATTGCCTCCTTGCGGGGCACCCGCTGGATCGCTGCGTTGAGCGTCGTCACCACCACCAACGGCTTCGCCGTTTGAAGCCCGGATGCCAGCCGCGCCAGCGTCGCCGTGCGACGCGCCATCACCACCGCGTTGGGCGAGACCCGGTCATAGGGTAAGCAGTCCCAGGCGGGAAAGCCGATGACGTCCACATCGGGCGCAAAGAACGCCAGCGCGGCTTCGAGAGCCGTGATCCGGGTGCTGTCGCGCGCGATGAAGACGAGTGTGGGCGCGCCCTTGACGCCCGGCCCGAGCCCGCGCGCGATATCGCCCACGGCCAAGCCGTCGAGCCCATCGGGCACCGACGCCAAGGTCACATGGGAGTGGACGCGAAACAGGTTGTCGAGCGGCGTCACGGGCGGATCATCCGATCAAAAGGTCTTCTCTTCCAAATGGAAGCGGCGCACGGCGCGAAACACCGGACCATCATAATTGGCCGGCGTCTCGGCTTCACCGGTCAGCCACTGAAACAAATCGCGGTCGGGCACTTCCATCAGGAGTTCGAACTCCGACATCTCCGCGTCCGACAGATCGCCGATCTTGGCGTCAGCGAATGGCCCCAAAAGCAGGTCCATTTCCTTGGTGCCGCGATGCCAAGCGCGAAACAGCGCCTTCTTGCGGCGCGGCTCCAGGCCTTCGCTCGATCGGGTGGTGCCAGACATGGCGATCATCTCCGTGGTGTCAAAGCAGGGCCAACGGCCCGCCAGCCGCGACGCTTCTAGCGTGTCGGCGGCGGGCTGTCATCGGCACGTCGACCAATCGTCCGTGATGGCAGCTCATCGCATAGGTCAACCCGCCCACCCGTTTGGTGGGCTTGTGGCACGGTTGTCGATGGGCGCATGGTGAAAACGATTGGGAGAAGTGCCTTGACCGTATCCGCGACCGTCGACCCGAACCAAATAGAAGGTGACCGCCTGGCCCGGCGCAACGCGTTTTTGCTTGCCGGCGCCCAAGCGATCTCTGGCGCGCTGCCGCCCGCGATTTTTGCCACTGGTGGCCTGGTCGGCTTGATGCTGTCGCCCGATCGGCCAGCCTTGGCCACCGCACCCTTGACGGCCTATGTGCTGGGAACCGCGCTGTTCACCTTACCCGCCGCCGCCTTGATGCGACGCGTGGGGCGGCGCACAGCCTATATGGTGGGTGCCGGGGCGGCGGGGGTGGCGAGCCTTAGCGCGGCCGCGGCTCTCGTGTGGGGGTCGTTCTTTTTGTTTCTCGTCGCAATCCTCGTCATTGGCGGCATGGGCGCCTTTACCCAAAGTTACCGGTTCGCCGCCGCCGACACCGCGTCGGAGGGGTTTAGGCCCAAGGCGATCAGCTGGGTGCTCACCGGCGGCATCTTGGCCGCTGTGATTGGTCCCCAAACGGTCATTTGGACCAAAGATCTCACGCCGCCCATTTTGTTCGCCGGCTCATACGTCGCGCTCGGCGCGCTGTCGCTTGTCTCCATGCTCATCTTGAGCTTCCTCGCCGTGCCCCCGAAGCCTGCAACCACCAACACAGCACCCGTGCGCTCCGCGCGGGCGATACTCTCCGACCGCCGGTTCGTGATTGCCGCTGCTCTGGGCGTTGCGTCGTTCTCGATGATGAACTTCGTCATGACCGCCGGCCCCATCGCCATGGTCGCCTGCGGTCTCACGCAGGCCGATGCGGCGCTCGCGATCCAGTGGCACGTGCTTGCCATGTATGTGCCCTCGTTCTTCACCGGCTCGTTGATCACCCGGTTTGGCGTGCGCCAAGTCATAGCGGCGGGGTTTGTGTTGTTTCTCGCCTCCGGCGCCGTCGCGCTGATGGGCACATCGCTTCTTCATTTCGACATCGCACTCATCTTGCTTGGCGTTGCCTGGAACTTCTCCTATGTGGGCGCCACCTCCATGGTCGCGGCGCTATGCGAGCCGCACGAGCGCACCAAGGTGCAAGGCCTCAACGAATTCGCCGTGTTC
>CALSBD010000131.1:0-7749 GCA_943373055.1 Rhizobium sp. Q54 | reverse complement strand
TGAGCTGCACCGGCTGCCACCAGACCAATGCGACCGCTGGGTTTCACGTGATTGGCCACGATGCTGCCGATACGCCCGCGCTGAACCGAGTCGCGCTGCCGGTGTCACCGCATTATGCCGCCGAGAGCCCCCGCCGCGCTGCCGTGCTGGCGGCGATCTTGGCAGGGCGCCCGCCCAATCCGGTTCGCCCCATCGTCGCGGCGCCCATTGCA
Organism: Rhizobium sp. Q54; assembly: GCA_943373055.1. Classification (GTDB taxonomy): domain Bacteria; phylum Pseudomonadota; class Alphaproteobacteria; order Rhizobiales; family Ancalomicrobiaceae; genus CALSBD01. Next base: position 7,537 of record CALSBD010000131.1, on the reverse strand, counting down.
AGCTGGCCGGACGAGGGGCTACCGCGTCCGCAGGCGGCGCCGGTTGGCATGCCATGCCTGACGTCCGACAGCGCGTTGACGCTTGGCGCGCCCTGGACCTGCGCCCAGGGCCTGACCTGCCAGGCGCTGGCGACCATTGCCGGCGCGCAGGCGGACCTTGGCCAATGCGTCGTGGCGAGCCCGCGGGATCTGTTTTCCGGTCACGCCTGCTTGACCGGCGCGATCGAGACGGGGGCGAAGCCGTGGCTCGATCGGTTCCGCGTGACGGGTCGGTTTGCCGCGCCGGCCCCAACAATGAGCGATACGGCCTATACGTGCCGACCGCCCAGCATTGGCGTGCCGGCCGGCATCGCCTACCGCCGCTGCACGCCTGCCGAGCGCGCATTGACAGGGCTTGCCAAGGACCGGCCGCTGCCCGCGGAGATTTGCGCGCTGGTTGGCGGCAAGGCGTTTGATACTTGCGTGGCGAGCGACAATTTCGCCGATTGTCTTGCCGATAGCATCGTGCGCGGCAATCGCCCGGCGTGCGGTCCCGATCGGTTTTGTCGTGAGGATTACATGTGCCAGGAAATGCCGGCCACGCTCCCCGGCATGGACCGCGCGCCCCCTGGTACGGGCTTTTGCACGCCCACCTATTTCCTGTTTCAGATGCGCCTCGACGGCCACCCCGACCCGATCAAGCTGTTTTAGGGAAGAGCCGGCGCTGGTGCTGATGATGCGCCTTTCGGCTTTGCCGCGCTTTTGAGGCGTAGGATGAATGGTTTCGACTGTGCTGTGAAATCAACTACACCCCGAAAACAGATAGTCCACGATGAACTCGCCTCTTGATGGGCAATCAGCGATATAGGAGTGTGAAGAAAGGTTGTTCGCGCTTACCTTGAGAGTTGAACGTATTCGGAGCGTCGGTTGTCATGCAACGGTGGATGTGGGGGGTAGTGGCAGCCATGGGGCTGTTGCCAATCGCGGCGCAAGCGGCGGACGCGGTCGGGCCCTCGGTCGCGCCTGTTGACTATGTTCAGATGTGCGACGCCTACGGATCGGGCTTCTTCGTCGTTCCGGGTGCTGAGACGTGCTTGAAAATTGGCGGATCCGTGATCGTTGATTTGGTAAGCTCGCTTCATGAGGAAAATGGAGGTCTCATCGGCCCACTCGGTTGGTCGCGCAAGGATGTTGGCATATCGTCTGCCGTTGATGCGCGGGTGACCTTTGAAGCGATTTCGAATACTGAATTTGGTCCCTTACAGTCTTATGTGGGTGTGCGGTCCCGATTTCAGACGTCTGTTGCTTTGAACACAACCACGCTCACGGATGCGTGGATCAAGTGGAGCGGCCTGACGGTCGGCATGCATCGCTCGTTCTTTACGGCCTACACGGGCGGCTCAGACGTGGTGCTTAACTCGGTTGCGGGTATCGACCGCGATTCGCGGCTCGACTTCGCCATGCTTGGCACCAGTCGCGAGCGTTTCGAGGGGAAGCCGATTGTATTGGCCTATACCGCAGCGTTTGGAAGTGGCATCTCCGCGTCCGTGTCATTCGAAATGCCGACCGAGAGCCGAAATCCCAGGAATACGATTATCCCAGACCTGCTGCTGCCGCTGGAACCGTCTTACTACGGCGGGACGCGTTGGCCTGATGTGGTTGCCAATGTGCGCGTCGAACAGTCTTGGGGTTCCGCTCAGGTGATGGGGGCCCTTCACCAGGTGCGCTCTGGCAGCTTTTTCTTTGCCGCAACAGGTTCACACGTCGATGAGATTGGTTACGCCGTTGGCGTTGGTGGCCAACTTATCATTCCAGGTCTTCCCGGACGGTCTTATGTTGCTGGCCAAGCGGCTTTCGCCCATGGCGCGGTCAAGTTCGTCGATCCCTCAAGCCCGTTCGTTGACTTCTTTCTCGTGGGTACCTTGACAGATTCGTGGGGTGTCGCCGGTACCCTCAATTTGGGTGTTAGCCAGATGGTCGCTTTGCAAGCATCAGCTTCGTTTGGCCGGCATGAAAACGGCACCACTGCTGCGGATGTGTGGACCGCCATGGGCGACGTCACGGTTTCGCCAGTGGACGGGCTGGCGTTCCGAGCCGGCGCAGAGTATCGCCACGAGCGGATCACCGCTCCTGGATTTAATGTCGACGGAGGCGAGTTGATCGGTTTCTTCCGCGTGGCCCGAACGTTCTGACCGCTCTGGGGCGGCACGCGCTGGCGATTGGCCGGCGCGTGGAGACCTTGCGGCGGATATCAAATACAGCGTGGCGACGGGCGCCCTGCTTTTCGGGCGCCGTCCCTTTTTTCGGTCGTTGCTTGCCTCACGTCCGCGCGCGGATCATTCGGCTCATCACGTCGGTGCCTAAGACGAAGGCGTGGTAGACCGCGCCGCTGATGTGCAGCGCGATGAGGGCTAGCAGCACGAACCGCAAGGTGGAGTGCACCGTCCCCGCGACCTCCAGCCCGCCGGCCCACAACAGGGCGCCGGAGATAGGCATGGCAAACAGCATCACATAGATGAGGCCATGGGTGGCCGCGGCGAGGATCTGCAAGGGGCGAGGCTCCTTTTCCGGAGCGGCCGGCGCGCCTTGGGTGAGCCGCAAGATGATGCGCCAAACAGCGAACGCCAGGATCAGCATGCCGCCGATGACATGGACCCGGGCGCCAAGGGTGACCGTGGCTGCCGGGTCGGCCTTTTGATAGGCCTCCCAAGCCGCAACCATGGCTTCATGGCCGACATATTGGACCATGATCAAAACAACGACGATCCAGTGAAGCAAAATTTGCAGCCGCGTATATCCGGCCGGACGTGGTGTGGCCATGGCACCCTCTTGGTACGGGCTCAGCTGACACATGCGAGCCTTTGCAAGCGAGCTAATCCTCCTCCTCGCGTTGGGGCAAGTGAACAATCCGCAATGTGACGATTGGACCCGGATCAGCGATCGCCCTCGGCGAGCGAGCCCGATAGCTCGGCAGTGGCGACCTGCGAGGGGCTGGCGGCGGCGGACACCGTGGCGGCGCGCGGCGCTTCGCGGCTCTCGGTGATGGCGATCGGGGCGACGCTGCGGATCTTGATCGACGGCGCCTTGGCGGGCGGGCGGGGGGCGACCCGCTCTTCGCGGATGATACGGATGACCTCGGGAGCGGCGGCGACCCGCACGGGCGCTTCAAACCGGGTCGCCGAGAACGAGGCCCCCTGGAACGGGCCGCACTTGGAGCTGGCTTCAGCCATCGACGGCAGGGAAAGGGCAAACAGGGCGGCGAGGGCAACGAGGCGGTTCGACATGGTGGCATCTCCGGGTGGGGCGCGTGGCCCGCTGTTGATGTCACCAAGATGCCCGATGCCACTGAGGCCCGCTGTTCCGTTGGGAACACCCCACACGGATCACGGAGCGGCGAGTTTCACCAGCCGCTCCCACGCGCCGGATGACCTCACAGCAAGAAATCGAGGAAGAATGAGCCGCGCCGACGGTTTTGAATCACTTGGTCGGGCGTATCGGTGGGGAAGGGCGAGGTGGCCGCATCGGAGGTGTCGTCGTCGTCCGCCCGGTCGGTGCGCGTGGTGCCCAGGCGGGCGCGCTCTTCGACGACGTCAGCTGACGAGCGCCGTTCCGCCGGGGCGGCCGTTTCGGCCTTGACCGGCATGGGCGGTCCACGCCGGCCGCAGCCCGCCACCACGGTCACGCTGGCCGCGAGCAAAAGCAGTCCGGCGATCACCGAGGGCGATGTTGAGCGTAACCGCACGATCTTCAAGCCTCTTCCCTGCTTCGCTTGCCAAACCCCGAACCGAGCTTGGCGCGTGTCGGTGGTTAAGTCCAGTCTGTGATCCGTGCCGTTCCACTCTCGCAGCAGGCGTCGGGCCACGACCCGTGATCGCCCGACGACTAGGCGAACGTGCCGTGGCAGTGCTTGTACTTCTTGCCCGACCCGCACGGGCACGGAGCATTGCGACCCACCTTACCCCAGGTGTTGGGGTCGTTGGGATCGATCTCAGCCGCCGGCGGGAAGCCCGACGGCACAGGGGTGGCCAGACCGCCCGGACCGAACAACGCCGCCTCGGCATCGGCGAATTCATTGCGACCGGTCGCGGGGTTGGCGTGCATTGCCTGCATGGGGGGGAGTTCGGCGGACGCGGCCTCTTGCGCCTCGTCCTGCGTCATGATTTCCACCCGCATCATTTGTGCCGTCACGCGTTCGCGCAAGCTGGTGAGCAAGGTCTGGAACAGCTCGAACGCCTCGGTCTTATACTCCTGCAGCGGGTCGCGCTGGGCATAGCCGCGGAAGCCGATCACCTGGCGCAGGTGCTCCAGCGTGACAAGATGCTCACGCCACAGGCCGTCGAGCGTCTGCAAGAGGACGGCCTTTTCGATATAGGACATGATCTCGGGCCCAAAGCGGGTGGCCTTTTCGTCCATCACCGCGTCGGCCGCCTTCAAGAGACGATCCTTGATCTCTTCGTCGGCGATGCCCTCTTCCTTGGCCCAGTCGGCGATCGGCAAATCGAGGCCGAGCGTCTTCTTCACCTCTTCGGTCAGACCGGCCGTATTCCACTGCTCGGCATAGGCGTTCTCGGGGATATGGCGCTTGACGAACGCTTCGATGACGTCATGGCGCATGGCCGTCACCGTCTCGCGGGCTTCCTCGGCCTTCATGAGGTCGATGCGCTGCTCGAAGATGACCTTGCGCTGGTCGTTCATCACGTTGTCGAACTTGAGCAAGTTCTTGCGGATGTCGAAGTTGCGCGCTTCCACCTTGGACTGGGCGCGCTCAAGCGCCTTGTTGATCCAGGGGTGGACGATGGCCTCGCCATCCTTGAGACCGAGCTTCTGCAGCATGCCGTCCATGCGGTCGGAGCCGAAGATGCGCATCAGGTCGTCGGCGAGCGACAAGAAGAACTTCGAGCGGCCCGGGTCGCCCTGACGGCCGGCGCGGCCGCGCAGCTGGTTGTCGATCCGGCGGCTCTCATGCCGCTCGGTGCCCAAAATGAACAGACCGCCGGCTTCCAAGGCCTTCTTCTTAAGGCCCTCGACCTCAGCGGCGATTTCGGCCCTGCGGGCGTCGCGCTCGGGGCCCTCTGGCATGTCGGCGAGCTCAAAGCGCGCGCGCATGTCGGCATTGCCGCCGAGCTGAATGTCGGTGCCGCGGCCGGCCATATTGGTGGCAATCGTGATCGCGCCGGGCACGCCCGCTTGCGCGACGATGATGGCTTCCTGCTCGTGATAGCGCGCGTTCAACACGCAGAAGAGCTTTTCCTCGCGGGTGCCCTGGTCGCCATCATAAAGAAGCTTGAACGCGGCCGCGTCGGAGACGTCGACCATCCGATAGCCGTCCTTGATGAGAAGGTCGGCTAGATACTCCGACTTCTCGATCGAGGTGGTGCCGACCAGCACCGGCTGGCCCTTGGCCCGCGCGGCGTCGATCTCGGCGATGATCGCGCGGTACTTCTCGTCGACGGTCCGATAGACCTCGTCGTCTTCGTCCTTGCGCTGGATCGGCCGGTTGGTCGGAATCTCGACCACTTCCAGGCCGTAAATGTCCATGAACTCGTCGGCCTCGGTGGACGCCGTGCCGGTCATGCCGGCGAGCTTGTTGTACATGCGGAAGTAATTCTGGAAGGTCACCGACGCGAGGGTCTGGTTCTCCGGCTGGATCGCCACCCGCTCCTTGGCTTCCAGCGCCTGGTGTAGGCCTTCCGAATAGCGCCGCCCCGGCATCATGCGGCCGGTGAACTCGTCAATGATGACGACTTCGTTGTTGCGGACGATGTAGTCCTTGTCGCGCTGGAACAGCGCGTGGGCGCGCAGAGCCTGGTTGATGTGGTGAACGATCGTCACGTTCTCCACGTCATAGAGGTCCTCGCCCTTCAAAAGCCCCGCCGCGCCCAGAAGCTGCTCGAGCTTCTCCATGCCGGCCTCGGTGAAGGACGACGTGCGCTGCTTCTCGTCGATCTCGTAGTCGACCTTGGCGACGAGCTTCGGGATGAAGGTGTCGATCGCGTTGTAGAGGTCCGAACGATCATCGAGCGGGCCGGAGATGATAAGCGGCGTGCGGGCTTCGTCGATCAGGATGGAGTCTACCTCGTCGACGATGGCGAAGGTGTGGCCCCGCTGCACCATCTGGCCAAGCTCATACTTCATATTGTCGCGCAAATAATCGAAGCCGAGCTCGTTATTGGTCGCGTAGGTCACGTCGCAGGCATATTGCGCCTGGCGTTCCTCGTCGTTGAGGCCGTGCACGATGATGCCGGTCGTCAGGCCGAGAAAGCCGTAGACCCGCGCCATCCACTCCGCGTCGCGCTTGGCGAGGTAGTCGTTGACGGTGACGACGTGAACGCCCTTGCCGGCAAGCGCGTTCAGATACACCGCCAAGGTGGCGACCAGCGTCTTGCCTTCGCCGGTCTTCATCTCGGCGATCTTGCCCTCGTGCAGCACCATGCCGCCGATCATCTGGACGTCATAGTGGCGCTGGCCGAGCGAGCGCTTGGCGGCTTCGCGCACGGTGGCGAACGCCGGCACGAGGATATCGTCAAGCGTCTTGCCCTTGGCGAGCTCGGCCTTGAGCATGTCGGTGCGCGCCCGCAGGTCCGCGTCGGAGAGCTTCTCCAGCTCCGGTTCCAGCGCGTTGATGGCGCCGACCCGTGCGCGATAAGCCTTGACCTTGCGATCATTGGAGGAGCCGAAGATCTTCTTGGCAATCGAGCCGAGGCCGAGCATGGAGGCCGTTCCTGACACAAACCAAGGACATTACATCCTCGGCGAAAGCGTCGCCCAAGGGCGGACGACGGGGCGGATGATGAATGGGCCGCACTCAAGACCACGCGCCAGCGCGCGGCCGGCGGGCCACGGGTACATCGGTTGAGATAAGGATGGGCCCGCTCCTTGTCAACGCAACGGAACCGTGAGACCCGCCGCCAGACGGGTTATCGTGCCGTTACTGGATATGGCCATGGCGCTGCCGCAAAAGTCATTCGACATTTCCGGGCGAAACTGTAGGGTCTGCTCGGTTCGGCGCGGCGCGACGGCGCTCGCAAGGGCGAAGCTGTGGCTTGTCGCGCGAACGTTCAGGTCAGCTTGGGTGCTGTCTGAACTCCCCAGAGGTTTCGATGCTTTGCCACCGGGCCCGTCTTGGCTGGCGACGTCTCATGCATGCGTTAACTAAGGACAGATCCATGACGTTTTCCTCTCGTGCGGTGCGCCTTGCCGCGGTCACGGCCCTCGGGTTCGGGATTTTCGCGCTTGCCCCTCTCTCGCCGCGGGCCCTCGCGCAGGACGCGACGGTCGCCACCATCAATGGTGACACGATCACCGAAGCCGACCTGACCGCGGCGATGGAAGAGTTCGAGCAGCAGCTCGCGCGCGTGCCCGAGGCCGAGCGCAAGCGCGTGACGCTGGAGCGCCTCATCGACATGCGCGTCATCGCGCAGGCCGCCACCAAGGCCGGCCTCGATAAGGATCCGTCGGTGCAGCGGCGGCTTGATTCCATCCGCGTGCAGCTGTTGACGTCGGAGTACGTGCGCAAGAAGGTCGAGGCCGCGATCACCGAGGACGACCTCAAGGCGCG
>CALSBD010000130.1:0-7756 GCA_943373055.1 Rhizobium sp. Q54 | reverse complement strand
GACGAGGCCTTGCCTCGCTGCCCTCTTGAACGCGGGTCTTCCACCCCGCGGGTTTCTCGTTCTCGTCTCGCACCCACCCCTTGAGGAGATCAGTCCTTCAAGGAGCCAAGCGTGAGGCCGCGAACCAGATGGCGTTGAACGAGCAGAATGAAGATGAAGCTCGGCACGATCGCGGAGGTCCCCAGCGCCGTGATGAAGCCCCACTCCGTGCCCGTCGAAGTCACGAAGGTCGAGATTTTGACCGGAATGGTGCGGATCGAGGTGGTCAGCATCAGCGACAGCAAGAACTCGGTCCACGAGAAGATGAAGCACAGCACCGCCGTTGCCGCGATGCCGCCGCGCACCATCGGCAACACCACCCGCCAGAACGTCTGCCACCGCGTCGCCCCATCAATCATCGCCGCCTCGTCGACGTCCTTGGGCACGTCGTCGAAGAACGATTTGAGGAGAAGCACCGCGAGCGGCAGGTTGATCAGCGTGTGCGCCAGGATGAGGCCAAAGACGGAATCTCTGAGCCCCAAGTCGCGGAACATGAAGAAGATCGGGATTGCTACCGCGATCGGCGGCATGAAGCGCTGCGACAGGATCCAGAACAAGAAATGTTGCTGTCCCTTGAAGCGCATGCGCGAGAGCGCATAGGCGGCGAGCGTGGCGAGAAACAGTGTCACAATCGTCGAGCCCACCGCCACCACGGTGGAATCCACCAGCGACCCGCGCGAATCGTAAGACGACGCCCCGCCCGCCGTGGTGCCCGCACCGCCAGCGGCTTCCAGGCCGACTTCGACGCGGCTCACGCCCATCAGCGTCACGCGATAATTGTTGAGCGTGGGCTCAAAGTCGAAATAGACCGGGCCGTCTTTATTGAAGATCGCCGAGTAGGGTTTGATCGAGGCGAGCGTCCACCAGAAGATCGGGAACATGAAGATCCCGACCACCAAGATGGCGGTGATATCGCGAAGCGTGCGGGTGGCGAGGCTCGGCTGCATCAGAACTTCACCTTGAAAATCTTGACGAACACGTTGGCGATAATGATCAGCGTGATGAGCACGATCAGCGACAGCGTGGCGGCATAGGGGAAGTCGGCGATGGTGAAGATGCGGCCAGCATAGAAGGACAGGGCTTCCGTCGTGGTGCCCGGCCCGCCGCCCGTCATGATGTAGATGTAGTCATAGATGCGGAACAGATCGACGCCGCGGATCAGGACCGCCACCGCGATCACCTTGCCCAGCATCGGCAGCGTCAGCTTCCAGAACATCTGCCACGCATTGGCGCCATCGATCGCCGCCGCCTCATAGGGTTCCTTGGGCAGCGCGCGCAGGCCGGCGAGGAAGATGAGCACCATGAACGGTGTCCACTGCCAGACGTCCGCTATGATAAGCCCGATCATCGCGGTGGACGGATTGGCCATCAACGGCTGCGACGGCGAGATGATGCCGAGCCAGTAGAGATAGAACGACAACACGCCGAACGAACCGTCCTGCATCATCAGGAACATCATGCCCGTCACCGCCGGCGGCACCACGAGCGGCAGCGTAAACAGCGCGCGCAGGATGCCGTAGCCCTTGCGATCGCTGTCGAGCAGGAGCGCGATCATGAGGCCCAGCACGAGCTGGATCGTCAGGCACACCGCCGTGTAGGTCAGCGTGACGGACATGGCATTCCAAACACGCTCGTCGCCGAACGCCTTGATCCATTGATCGGCGCCGGAAAACACATACTGGCGTGTGACGCGGTTGCGCGTCTGCATGGACAGCCAGATCGAATACAGCAGTGGATAGATGCCGAACACCAAAAGCATCGCCGTAATCGGCAACAGCCACGGGAACGGATGCTCGGACGTGAGGAACCGGGGCATGACCAAGCCCCGTTTTGGCGTGCGTGAAGCGCCGCCGGCGCGCGACCGGGCGGCGTCCGTCGAAACGGACATGCCTTCCTCCTCGTTTCCTCGCGAGCGCCTGAAATTTTTTTGCATTGGCGCTACATTTGTGCAGATGATGCTGACGGCACGAACGTTTCGTGTCAAGCATTACGTGAATGAACGGGGTCAGCGACGATCTGGCCCTGATAAGCCGGCCCACCGGCGATCTCCGGGAGGAGACACAGCGCGATCCACGGTCCGCTCCAGGCCCACCGCCTGGGCGCGCTGGCGGTTCGTCGACTGGTCCGACCGTGTCGCCGGCAGGCTCTCTCACCTCTTGGGATGCCGCCCGATGTCCACCCTTGCCCCCCTCGCCTTCGCCGCTGAACTGGCCGATTACGCCGCCGCCCACCGCCCCATCATCGTGGGCCTTGCCGGCGCGGGGCAGATGGGCACCGACATCGTGGTGCAAATCGCCCAGATGCCTGGCCTCAAGATCGGCGCGATTTCCGAGGTGCGCCCCGGCGCTGCCCGCGATGCGGCGTTGCTTGCCGGCCACCGGGCGGACGACATTCAGACCGCGCGCAGCGCCACCCACATCGACCAGGTGATCGAGCGCGGCCAAATTGCCATTACGGATGATCTCACCGCGCTCACCCGTGCCGGTCGTATCGACGTCGTCATTGATGCCACCGGCAATCCCAACATCGGCACCCAGTTCGCGCTTGATGCCATCCAGGCCGGCAAGCACATCGTCATGCTCAATGTGGAGGCCGACATCACCATCGGCCGCCACCTGAAGGCCGAGGCCGCGCGCGCCGGGGTCGTTTACACCGGGGCCGCCGGCGACGAGCCGGCGTGCGTGCTCGAAGTGATCGGCTTCGCGCAGTCGCTGGGTCTTGAGATCGTGTGTGCCGGCAAGGGCAAGAACAACCCGCTCAACATCCACGCCGTGCCGAAGGACTACGAAGCCGAGGCGAAAGCGCGCGACATGAACCCGCGCATGCTGGTGGAGTTCGTCGACGGCTCCAAGACCATGATCGAGATGGTCGCGGTCGCCAACTGCACCGGGCTTTCGATCGATATCCCCGGCATGCACGGCCCAACCGCCACCCGCGAAGAGCTCGCCCATGTGCTCATCCCCAAGGCCGATGGCGGCGTGTTGGGCAAAAAGGGCGTTGTCGATTACTCGATCGGCAAGGGCGTGGCGCCCGGCGTGTTCGCCGTCATCGAGGCGCGCCATCCGCGCATCACCGAGCGGCTCGCCGACCTGAAAGTGGGCAAGGGGCCGTATTTCACGATCTACCGGCCCTATCACCTCACCTCGATCGAAGTGCCGTTGTCAGCCGCCCGCGCCGTCATCCGCAAGCGGCCCGACATGGTGCCGCTCGACCGTCCGGTCGCAGATGCGGTCGCGGTCGCCAAGCGCGACCTGGCACCCGGTGAACGGCTCGGCAAGATTGGCGAGACCGAATACCGCGCGTTCGCCATGACCTGGGAAGACGCGCGCGCCCAAGGCGGCCTGCCCATTGGCCTTGCCGAGAACGCCACGGTCTTCAAGCCAATCAAGGCCGGCGAGGCGCTCACCTACGCCAATTGCGCGCCCGACGATTCGATGATCGTCACCCGCATCCGCCGCCGGCTTGACCAGGCCGATGCGCGGTTCGTGGCGGCGGCCGAGTGACCGACCGGCGGACAAAAGGGGTCGATGCCATGTCCGACGCGCTGGTCATTGGGGTCGATGCGTCCACCACGGCGGTCAAGGCGATCGCGTTTGACCGTTCGGGGCGCGCCGTTGCCGAGGCGCGCCATGGCTATCCGTTGCATCGACCCAGGCTCGGCTTCGTCGAGCAGGACCCGACCGACTGGCGCGACGCGCTCCATCGCGCGCTCACCGACGTGGCGCGCACGGTCGGCGCCAACCGTGTCCAGGCGCTGGCGATCGGCCAACAGCGCGAAACCTTCGCCCCGTTCGGCCCCGACCTCACGCCGCTTCACCGCGGCATCCTGTGGCTTGATGAGCGCGCCCGCCGCGAGGTCGCCGCCCTCTCATCCGCGCTTGGCCGCGATCTGATCCGGCAAATTTCCGGCAAGCCGCCCGATCCGACCCCCTCGCTCTATAGCCTCGCTTGGCTCAAGACCCATCAGCCGCAAGCGCTCGCCAAGGCCGAGGTCATCCACGAAGTGCATGGCTATTTGGTTGAATGCCTGACAGGCGAACGGGTCACCAGCGTTGCCTGCGCCGACCCCATGGGTCTTGTCGACGTGGCGCGCGGCACCTGGTCGCCCTTGTTGATGGAAGCCGCCGGCGTGCAAATTGATCAGCTGCCCGCGCTCGTGAAGCCGGGCGCGGTGATCGGCCCGCTCACCGCCGCGGCGGCCGCCGCGACCGGGCTGCCCCAGTCGGTCTTGGTCGTGGCCGGCGCCGGCGACGGCCAGATGTCGGGCCTCGGGGTGGGCGCCTTGGGCGAGGAGACCGCCTATCTCTCGCTTGGCTCCGGCGTCGTCACCGGCCAGCGGGGCGATGTTTATGTCACCGACGACGCCTACCGCACGCTCTCGTGCCCGACCGGGTCAGGCTATATGTTCGAGACCGTGCTGCGCTCGGGCATGCAGCTCGTCGATTGGCTGATGGCGACCACCGGACGCACCGACATCGCGACCCTGGTCGCCGAGGCCACCCGGATCGAGCCGGGGTCGGAGGGCGTGATGGTGATGCCCTATTGGTCCGGCGTCATGAACCCGTATTGGGACGAAGCCGCGCGTGGCGTCATCCTGGGGCTCAATCTCTCGCACACGCCAGCACACCTCATGCGCGCCGTGCTCGAAGGCATCGCGCTTGAACAGGCCGTCGCGTCCGACGCCATGGCGCGCTCGACCGGGCGCCGACCGAGCCGCTTCGTGGCCTGCGGCGGCGGCGTGAAGAACGCCCTCTTGATGGACCTGATGGCCGCCGCCTTGGAACGCCCGTTGGCGATCTCGCCGGTCGCCGAGGGGGTCGCCGTCGGCGCCGCCGTGCTGGCCGCGCGGGCGGTCGGCTGGTTTGACAGTCTCGACGCGGCGGTCACTCATATGGTCGCCGAGCCGACCCATGTGGTGCGGCCAACGCCAGCGTTGGTCGCCCGCATGCGCCCGCTCATCGAGATCTATCGAGATGTTTATCCCGCCACCCGCGCCGTCGCCGCCCGCCTCTATAAGGACACAACAAAATGAAGGCCCTCGTCCTCGAACGCCGTCACGAACTCTCGCTCCGCGAGATCGAAACCAATCAAACCGTTGGCCCGCGCGACGTGAAGATCCGCATCCACACGGTGGGCATTTGCGGCTCGGACGTGCACTATTTCGAGGATGGCAAGATCGGCCCGTTCGTCGTCAACGCACCGATGATTCTGGGCCACGAGGCGTCCGGCGTTGTCGTCGAGGTCGGCGCCGAGGTGAGCCATCTCAGCGTCGGCGACCGGGTCTGCGCGGAACCGGGCATTCCCGACATGTCGTCGAAGGCCACCAAGCTTGGCGTTTATAATCTTGATCCCGCCGTCCGCTTCTGGGCGACGCCCCCTGTGCACGGCTGCCTGATCCGCGACGTCGTCCACCCTGCCGCCTTCACCTATCGGCTGCCTGACGCGGTGTCGTTCGCCGAGGGTGCGATGGTTGAGCCGTTCGCGATCGGCATGCAGGCGGCATCCAAGGCGCGCATCAAGCCGGGCGACGTCGCCGTGGTCACCGGCGCGGGCCCGATCGGCACCATGGTCGCGCTCGCCGCCCTTGCCGGTGGCGCCGCCCGCGTCTTCATCACCGACGTGATGCAGCCCAAGCTCGATATCGCCGGCCAATATCCCGGCATCACACCCGTCAACATCACCCGCGACAACCTCGCCGCCCTGGTGAGCGCGGCCACCAGCGGGTGGGGCGCGGATGTGCTGTTCGAATGCTCCGGCGCGCCGCCGGTGTTCAAGGACCTCACCGACCCGGTTGCCCCCAATGGCACGATCGTGCTCGTGGGCATGCCGGTCAATCCGGTCCCCGTCGACATCGTGAAAATCCAAGCAAAGGAACTGCGGCTCGAATCCGTCTTCCGCTACGCCAACCTGTTCGAGCGCTCCCTCCAATTGATCGCGTCCGGTAAGGTGGATCTCAAGCCGCTGATCACCGGCACCTACGGCTTCTCCGAATCCATCCCCGCCTTCCACCGCGCGAGCGAGCACCGCGCGACCGACGTGAAGGTTCAAATCGTCATGGACGCGTGAGACCGAATGCGCCGCCAGCCTCCGGGGGGTCTCTTTCAGTCCTGATAGCAGGAAGAGGGGGCAACGGTGCAAATAGGGATTTCCCTATTATTGGGTTGCTTCTCAATTTTTCACCAACATAAAAGTAATTCTCCCCCTTCTCCCCTCGCGGGAGAAGGTGTCGCGCAGCGACGGATGAGGGGGGAGCCACAAGTATAAGCCTTTTTTGTTGTCAGAGTGTACCCCTCATCCGCCCTCCGGGCACCTTCTCCCTCAAGGGGAGAAGGAAGTATGGACAAGGTGATGATCAATACGAAAGTTGAGCTCACCACCAATCCATCCTCCCGCTCTACCCGCCTTCAACCCGCCTTGCCTTGCGCTTTAAATCCGCCGGTGGCACACGTCGCAGCGGATAAGGCCGGGAGTTGACGGAGGGTCGAATGACGATGGCGGAGCGGATCACCGCGCGGCTGACGGCGGCACTGGCGCCGGAGCGGCTGGAGGTGATCGACGAGAGCGCGCAGCACCATGGGCATGGTGGCTGGCGCGAGGGCGGCGAAACGCACTTTCGGGTGCGCGCGGTGGCGTCGGCGTTCATCGGCAAAAGCCGCGTCGAGCGGCACCGGCTGGTCAATACGGCGCTCGCCGCCGAGCTGGCCGAACGGGTGCACGCGCTCGCCCTCGAACTCAAGGCGCCGGGCGAATGACCAAGGCGACCGGGGCCACGGGGCCGGTTGATCCCACCGATCGTCAGGCTGTTATCGAGCTTTTCTGCGAGATCGCGGTCGCCGCCGGTGAGGCGATCCTGGCTGTCATGGCCAAGGGCGCGGCGATCACGATCAAGGCGGATGAATCACCGGTCACCGAGGCCGATCACGCCTCCGAGCGGGTGATCCTGGCCGGCCTGAGCGCGCGCATGCCGCAGGTGCCGGTGATCGCCGAGGAGGAGATCGCCGGTGGCCACGTGCCCGCAGCGCTCGGCCGGCATTTCGTGCTTGTTGACCCGCTCGACGGCACCAAGGAGTTCATCAAGAAGAACGGTGAGTTCTGTGTGCTCATCGGCCTAATCGAGGATGGCCGGCCGTCGGTCGGCGTGGTGCTCGCGCCGCAGGCGGGGCTTGTCTGGGCGGGCGCGCCGGGCCTGGGCGCGTTCAAGGCGCGGGTGGAGGGTAGCCAACTGGTCGATCGCCAGTCGATCACGGTGCGGACCGCGCCGGTGGAGGCCTGGACGGCGGTGATGAGCCGCTCGCACGGCCACCCAATCGCCGAGGCGGCCATCGACCGCCTGCCGGTCGTCACCCGGACGGGCGTGGGGTCGGCCATTAAATTTGCCCAGATCGCCGAAGGCATTGCCGACGTCCATGCCCGGTGGCTGGGGACGAACGAATGGGACACCGCGGCAGGCGAAGCCGTTGTCGTGGCCGCCGGCGGCGCCGTCATCGATTATGACGGCAACGAACTCACCTACGCCAAGCGAGGTCGGCCTGATGCCAAGGACTTCACCAATCCAGGCTATGCGGTGATCGGCGCGGTCGATCGCGCCCGCGTGGTGGCCGCGCTGCAAGCCGCCCGCGACGCGACGCGCTGACGTTTTAGAGCGCTTTTCGATCTGATTGCATTAGATCGGCGCTCTACGTCTGTGTGAACGCGCGATCTTTTCTCCATAACCGGT
>CALSBD010000129.1:0-7796 GCA_943373055.1 Rhizobium sp. Q54 | reverse complement strand
TGGGTCATCTCAAAATCGGCCATCGACACCCCCGGATAGCGCATGCCACCGAAGCCATCGATTTGCATCTCGCCCATCTTGAGCGCGATGACCGCGCCATCGGGCTGCTTGACCGAACAGTCCATGCCGTCGAACACCGCCGGCGAGGTTTCAATGGCGTCGAACACGTCGGCGTAATAGCCCACGAGCTTGGCGATCGCCCCGGGCGGCAACGTGCCCTTCTCGGCATCTTGGGCAAGCTTCATCACGTCGCCGATCGACAGGCTGAACGGCCGCGCCGACGCGCTCTCCGCCCGCATGCCCTTGATCTCGCAGCTAAACCCATCACCACCGGACATCTTGGCGCCGGCGAATTCAAAGTCGGAGTAAAGGAGCGACTTCTCCATCGATGCATCGCCACCGCCGCCATAAAGCGCGATGATCGCGGGCAGATTGAACGACGTCGCTGACATCGCGCCCATCTCGATCGACACGGGTTGCGGACCCGATACTGTCGATTGGCCGCCGCCGATTTCCACCGAGCCGGCCACCCCATCGGCGACGTCGGTGATCTCAAATCCGGTGTACGTCATGGTGAAGCGCTCGCCACCGCTGGGGGGCGGGGGAAACTCCATGCGGATTTCGGGGATGCGCACCGCGCTCGCCGACAACGTCGCCAGCGTGTCAAGCGCTGAGGCCGGATCGGAGCGCACCAACGCCTTCACGTCCTCCGCCGACAGGCTCGCATCGTCGAGTTCGACCTTCGGGATCACCACCAGCATCGATTGGCTGTCGCCAATCACCAGGTTTTCAACCGTTACGGTCGCGGCAGTTGCCCCCGTCGTCGCGAGCGCGAACGACAAGGCGACACCGAACATCAAGGATCGAGCATGGGAAGACCGCAGCATGGCACCCTCGTCACAAAGCGGAAGCGGCCGGTAGAGTGGCCGCGCCGCGCTGTTGACGCAAGGGCAAACAAGCGGCTCTCACCGTGCCAACCGGCCCCGGGCCGCATACCGCGCTTTTAGCGCCGGACGCTCCCGGTCACCTCGCCGATCGGCACATAGGTCGGCTCCAGCTTCACCTTCTCCGGGCGACTGACGCCGGCTTCCTTAAACGCCAGCGACATCTGGCCATCGGCGCTGGTGATCTTGTTGGCAAATGAAGGATGCATCGACCCGTCCGCATAAACCGCCCGCACGGCTTCGACGCCCTGAGCGATCAAGCGCGACACCTCAACTTCGTCACGCGCCTGCTTTTCAGCGACCTTCACGGTGATGATCGGGTCCTTGGTGAGATCGGGGCAGGCGGCATCCGCCTCAATCGAGGCGCTCTCATGGGTCGGCCTGGCGTTGAACACATAGCGTCCGCCACACGCGGCCACCTGGGGCGGCCGCTTGGTGACCTCGAAATGGTCGTTGCCTTCCTTGAGGTTCTTCCAGAATGCGATGTTCTCGTCCGCCCGATGCTTGGCAAGATTGGCCGGCGTCATGCGGAACGGGAAGGAGTGCACGGGGAACGCGCTCATGCCGCCGTCAAAGGCCTCGCGGGCCAACGCATAGAGCTCGGCGGCCTGCTCATCGGTCATCGCGAAGCAGCCGCGCGACGTGCACGCGCCATGCACCATCACATCGCCACCCGTGCGCCCCAGCGCCTGATCGTAGGCATTGGGATAGCCAATATCGTAGGACAGATAATAGGCCGAGCGCGGGTTCATTTGCGAGGACGTGACCATGTAGAAGCCCTCGGGCGTCTGCCGGTCGCCTTCGCGCTTCTTCGGTCCAAGCTGGCCGGACCAGCGGCACACCGGATAGGTCTTCAAGAGCGCGTAGGTGCCATCGCGGCGCGCCTTCCAGACCTCCAGTTCGCTTTCTTTCTTGAACACCCGCACGAAGATCGGCGAGCGCTCGGTCATGCCCTTTTCGCGCATGAGATCGCGCATGGCTTCGCTTAAGGGACGCTCGTGCTTGGGCACGCTATCGGACATCGAGGAACACGCCGACAACAGCGCGAGGGCGCTCGCCACCAGGAGCGCACGGGGGATCAGACGCATGACACACAGATCCTAAGAGGCCAGCCAACAGGGTTGACCATTTCAGTCAAAGTGCCCGAGCCAGGTTAACCAACCGTTCACCGCGTTTTTGCGCATCACTTGCCTTTCTTGCGGCCTTGTCCATCGCGCCTGCCTGTTTAAGCCGGCGCTTCAGCACTCAGCGGCCTTTGACACACCAATTGAGCCAAAACTTTGATCCTGCTTCGACCGTCGAATCTGTTAATGAAGTTTTCATGGTAATGAAACCGTTAAATTAACTTAATATTTTCTGTAAAGATAAAGGGTAAATTTTGCCGATTACATCCAAACCTGCCCCATGATCATATTCGTGCGCAGTGGGAACAAGCGGGACCAGCGTCCCGGGGGTGTATGATGAGTTATGTGGCATCGGGTTTGTTTCTCGCTTTGTCGGCGGCGCTGGCCATCATCTTGATCACGCAGCCGGTGGGCAACGAAACCCAATTCCTCCTTGCCATGACGGTCATCGTGGCCATGGTCGCCACGTGGCGGTTCCGCATGGACCAGACGGCTCGCCAGATCTTCTTGGCGCTCGGCCTGTTGATCGTGTGTCGCTATGTCTACTGGCGCACGACCGCGACCTTGCCGCCGATTTCCATGCCGATCGACTTCGCCGCCGGCTTGTTGCTCTATGGCGCGGAAATGTTCTGCGTGGTGATGCTGTTCATCTCGCTGTTCATCGTCGCCGATCCGCTGCGCCGCCCACCCGCGCGGCGCCTGTCGGATGCCGAACTCCCCACCGTCGACGTGTTCGTGCCGACCTATAACGAGGATAGCGAGCTGTTGGCCACCACACTCGCCGCGGCCAAGGCGCTCGACTATCCCGCCGACAAGCTCACCGTTTATTTGCTCGACGATGGCGGCACCGATCAAAAGTGCGCCTCGTCCGATCCCATGGTCTCTGCCGCCGCGCGCCGGCGCCGCATGGAGCTGTCGGCCATGTGCCGCGATCTGGACGTGGTCTACTTGACCCGCGCGCAGAACCAGCACGCCAAGGCCGGCAATCTCAATGCGGGCCTGCAACACGCCACCGGCGAACTCGTCGCCGTGTTCGATGCCGACCACGCGCCGGTGCGTGAGTTCCTGCGCGAAACGGTCGGCCACTTCCGCGATGACCCGCGCTGCTTCCTGGTCCAGACCCCGCACTTCTTCCTCAACCCTGACCCGGTGGAGAAGAACCTGTCGACCTGGAGCCGGATGCCGTCGGAAAACGAGATGTTCTATTCCGTCGTCCAGCGCGGGCTTGATAAGTGGAACGGCGCGTTCTTCTGCGGTTCGGCCGCCGTGCTGCGCCGCGCCGCGCTCGACGAGGCCGGGGGCTTCTCGGGCGTCTCCATCACCGAGGACTGCGAGACCGCGCTTGAGCTGCACGCCAAGGGCTGGAACAGCCGGTATGTCGACAAGCCGCTCATTGCGGGTCTTCAGCCGGAAACGTTTGTCTCCTTCATCGGCCAACGGTCGCGCTGGTGCCGCGGCATGATCCAAATCTTCATGCTGAAGAACCCGATCTTGCGCCCGGGCCTGAGCCTGCCGCAGCGCTTGAGCTACATGTCGTCGAACCTGTTCTGGCTGTTCCCGCTGCCGCGCCTCATCTTCATGATCGCGCCGCTCCTCTACATATTCTTCGACCTCAAGCTCTACGTCGCCAACATCCCTGAGTTCGTCGCCTATACGCTCACCTATTTGGCCGTCAGCGTGATGCTGCAGAACTACCTCTATGGCCAAGTGCGCTGGCCCTGGGTGTCGGAGCTATATGAGTACGTGCAGTCGTTCTTCCTCGCCAAGGCGATCCTTTCTGTGGTGATGAACCCGCGCAAGCCCACCTTCAACGTGACGGCCAAGGGCCTCACGATGGAAAAGGACCACCTGTCCGAACTCGCCCTTCCCTACTTCGCGATGTTCGGCATCTTGTGCGCCGGCATGGCCATGGCGGCCTATCGGTACGCCACCGAGCCGGTGCTCAACGAACTCCTGATCGTCGTGGGCGGCTGGAACCTCTTCAACCTCGTGATCGCCAGCACCGCTTTGGGCGTGGTGTCCGAGCGGCGGGAGCGGCGAAAGAGCCAGCGCCTTGTCATCGAGCGCAAGGGCATTGTGAGCTTGGGCGCCATGAGCCTGCCGGTGTTGATCGAGGACGCCTCGATCGGCGGCGTGCGGGTGCGCCCGCTCGACCCGGCGCTTCAGTTGCCGCGTGGCGTGGGACAATTGGCCAACCTCACCATTGAGGGCGGCGCGCCGGGCCTGCCGGTGGATACCATCCCCGTCATCTTGCGCCGCACTACCCATGACGCCAAGGGCGCCTCGATTGGCCTGGAGTTCTTCCGCCTGCAACCGATCCAATACCGGGTGGTGGCGGACCTCATGTATGGCAGCGGCGTGGCGCTCGAGCGCTTCCGCGATGGGCGTCGCTCCGGCTCGGGCGTGCTGACCGGGACATTCCAGTTCGTCCGTTGGTCCCTGCGCGAGGTCGTGCGCGGCTTCCGAATGGCCTATGCCGACCGCGCTCAACGCCGCCTGGCCGAGATGCCGGCCGACGCGGCGCCCGCGCTGCCTTCCGCCCCCGATCCCGTCACCGCCGCCCAGCGCCTGTGACGTCGTCATCCCTCCACGCCTCGCCTCCCGTCGATATGGCACGCCTCACGTTTGGATGGATCATGATCCGGAACCCTGCTTTGACCGCCGCCCTCACCGTCAGCCTCGCGCTCGGCGCGGCCTCTGGCGCCCACGCGGTGGACCCCCTCGATCCGCCCGCCACCCGCAAGCTCACGTCGCCGGCGTCGCTCCCGATGGAGCCCTGGGACGCGGTCACCAAGCAGCGGCTGCGCCACTGGCAGGTCGGCTCGGAAGGCTTTCGCCTGACCGGCGAGATCGATCACCGTGACTTCGTGGTCTATTTGACCGAGGCGGAAGCCAAGGCCGGCGGGTCGGTGCAGCTGGGCCTCTCCTCCGCCGTGTCAGTGATGCCGGAAGCCTCGCACATCGCCGTCTCCGTCAACGGCAAGGAGCTGCCGCGCGTTAAGCTGGAGACGACCGGCCAGACCCGCATCACCGTCGCGGCCCTGCCGGCTGATGCGCTGGTGCCGGGCGTCAATGTGGTGCGCGTCGCCGCCCGCCATCGCCACCGCGTCGACTGCTCGGTGACCTCCACCTATGAGCTGTGGACCGAGATCGACGCCGAGCGGTCGGGTGTTCTATTGAACGCCGGTTCGCCGGACTACCGCAGCCTCGTGGACCTGGCGGCCCTGCCGCTGGATCCGCGCGGCCTTGCCCGCGTGCGTGCCGTGTTGCCGCCGGGCGCGGGCACCAGCGATGTCGCGCGTGCCATGCGCACGGCCGCCACCTTGGCCGTGTCAGCGGGCTATCTCGCCCCCATCGTCGAGATCGGCCGCAGCCGCGGCACCGGCCCGGGGATCGACATCCTCTTGGGCCGCCCGGCTGAACTGAAGGCGATGAACGCGCCCGCCGACCCGCAGCCGGGCACCTTGGCGCTGGTGGAAGACACCCAGTCCGACCGGGTTGCGCTGGTGATCGCCGGCCGCGATGGCAACGAGCTGGATGCCGCCGCCAATTTGATCAGCGGACCGCTTGGCAAGGGCGCCGAGCTGTCCGGCCACCCCGCCGCGATCGCCGCTACCCATCGTCGCTCCGGCACCCCGGTGCAGCCCGGCACGCTGATGACCTTGGCCGATCTCGGCTTTACGTCAACTGAGTTCGACGGTCGCCTCTACAGGGCCGCGTTTGATCTGCGCTTCCCGACCGACTTCTACCCGGCTGACACTGGCAAGGTCGCCGTGCGTCTCGCCGGTGGCTATGCGCCTGGCCTATCGTCGGAAAGCCGCATTATCGTGCGTGTCAACGGCAAGGTCGCAGCCGGCCTGCCGCTCGCCGACCCGCGCGGCGAGGTGTTCTCCGAGCGCTCCATCCTGGTGTCGCTGGAAGCGTTCCGCCCGGGCCTCAACCGGATCGAGATCGACGCCCAGGTGGTCGCCAAGGCCGACGAGGCGTGCGAGCCCCACGTCATGATGGACGGCGGCAAGCGCTTCTTGATGCTCGATCAAACCGCGATCGCGATCCCCGACTTCGCCCGCATCGCCCGCTATCCGGACCTCGGCGCCAGCCTCGCGGGTGGTTTGGCGCGCCTGGGTGGCAACAGGCTTGACGTCCACGTTCCGCGGCCCGATGTCGCCAGCATCGGCGCGGCCAGCACGGTCATCGCCCGGCTGGCGGTCGAGGCGCGCCAGGTGCCGCCGTTCACCCTCGCCTTCGAGCCGCCGCGGTCTGCGAAGGCCGGTGGTCTGGTGATCGGCGCCTATAGCGACGTGCCGCCCTCCATCATCGCTTCGGCCGGGCTTGATTTCGCCGAGCTGCGCCAGGCCTGGGCGCCGCAAGCCAGCCGTCCGGCCGTGGCGCGCGCTGAGCCGACCAGCGGCCCGCTTGATCCGGTCCAGCGCCGCGTCGCGGCCCTGGAGCGACTGTCGAATGCGAATGGCGATATCGTCACCGGCTCGATCACCATCGCGCCGGGCACGGCCAATGGGGTGGCCAAGGTCGACCCGCTCTATGATCGCTGGCGCGAGGAGGTGAGCGGCGGCTCGTCCCTGATGGGTCTTGTCAACGACATCAAGTCATCGCTCGCCGGCTTAGCAGGCCTGTCGGAAGTGCCGTTGAGCAAGTTCCAACCGCAGGCGTCCACCTCGCTGGTGTTCGCCCAAGCGCCGGCGGACGAGGGCTGGGGCGCCATGACGCTGATCACCGCGCCGACCCCGCAAATGCTCATCGACGGCATCAGCGACCTCGCCTTGCCGGAGCGGTGGCGCCAGATCGATGGTCAGGTCGCCGACTATGACCAGTTGGCCGACCAAGTGTCGACCACGGCCGCCATTGGCGTGGGTTTCGTGCCGACCTATCCCTATTCGGTCACCAATTGGCGTCTAGTGGCCGCGAGCTGGTTCTCCCATCACCCGGCTCAATACGCGATCGCCTTGATCTTGTTCGCCGTGCTGTTTGGCGTCGCCATGCGCCAGATGCTGGCGCGCATCGGCCAGAAGGCGAGCTGACATGGTGCGCTTCTGTCCCTTGCGCAGCCTTGCGTCGCTGGTCGTAGGCATCGCTGTCGGCTTGTTCGCCGCCGGTGTGCCACTCGCCATCGGCAGCGCCGATCCGGCCGCCGAGGTGGACCCCAAGGCCCCGGTGAAACCGGCTGCTGGCATCGCTGGCAACTTGACCGTCCCGGCCGTGTGGGAGGCCTGGAAGCGCCGCTTCATAGTGCCCGATGGGCGTGTGATCGACGACGCCAACGGCAAGATCAGCCATTCCGAGGGCCAAGGGTATGCCATGCTGTTGGCGGTGGCGGCCGCCGACCGGCCGACTTTCGACCGCGTATGGACCTGGACGCGCCGAAACCTGATGATCCGCGAGGATGGCTTGGCGGCGTGGAAGTGGGACCCGCAGGCCCGCCCTCCCGTCACCGATCGCAACAACGCCACCGATGGCGACATCCTGATTGCCTGGGCGCTCGCGGAGGCGGCCGAAGCGTGGGGCGACGTGGCGCACCGGTCAGCCGCGCGCCGTATCGTGCGCGCGCTGGCACCAACCCGGCTCACCCATGATGGCCTCAATGGGCTTCTG
This sequence comes from Rhizobium sp. Q54, assembly GCA_943373055.1. Classification (GTDB taxonomy): domain Bacteria; phylum Pseudomonadota; class Alphaproteobacteria; order Rhizobiales; family Ancalomicrobiaceae; genus CALSBD01. The sequence goes on along the minus strand of CALSBD010000129.1, from coordinate 118 downwards.
TTGCCCGGTCTTGCTGGCTTCGGCGCGGCGGATCGGTCCGACGGGCCGGTCATCAACCCGTCCTATTTCGTGTTCCCCGCCTTCGAGCGGCTGGCCGCGATCGCGCCCGATGCCGGCT
>CALSBD010000128.1:0-7842 GCA_943373055.1 Rhizobium sp. Q54 | reverse complement strand
TTGATGACGTCGACCACGTCGTCGATGGTGATGACCCCCACTAAATGGCGCTTATCATCGACGACAGGTGCGGCGATCATATTGTAGCGCTCGAAGGTGCGCGCCACCTCCTCTTGATCCTCGCCCGCGTCGATGACGTGCGGATCGGTCTCGGCGAGATCGACGATCTTGGTTGGCCGCTTTGCACGCAACAGCCGGTCCAGCGGCACCAAACCGACGAAGCGGAACGCCTCATCGACCACGTAAATTTCGGTGAAGCTTTCGGGTAAATCATCCGTATCGCGGCAATAGTCGATCGCCTGACCCACCGTCCAGAACGGCGCCACCGCGATGAATTCGGAGCGCATTAGACGACCGGCCGACTGCTCGGGATAATCGAGTGCCCGCTTGAGCTGAATGCGCTCGGCGACCGGGATCTGATCAAGCACCGCCTTCTGGTCAGCCTCGTCGAGGTCTTCCAGAATGTAGACCGCGTCGTCGGATTCGAGCTCGCGCACGCCCTCGGCGACCACCTCAGGCGTCAGTTCATCAAGGATCTGCTCGCGAATCGTATCATCGACTTCGATCAGCGCGGTGAAGTCGAAGTCGGCGCCGAGCAAGCGGATGAGATCCGCGCGCTCATCGGCGTCGAGCGCTTCGAGAAGATCGCCTAAGTCCGCTTCATGCTGATCGACGGTGAGCCGCCGCAGCGCCGGCACGTCGCCCTCGGCGACGGCGACTTGCACGGCCGCCACATAGTCCGCCCGCAGTCCCCCATCCTCGTCGCGCGGGTCAAACTCGGGCGCCGGGCGCGCGTCGTGGGGGGTGAAATCAGCTGACACCGGCCGGACGCTCTCGTGGGTTTGGGAGGTTGGACACGTGACTTCAGGTGTAGACCGCGCGGGTGCCCTTGGCCAGGGGTGACGGCGTATCGTGCTGACGAGGCCTACACAGTTGGCTTGAATTGGGGCGCGCCCGTGTCACTGTGAGGGGTGGCCAATCACGGAGCTGGGAGGACGAGATGCGACACGGTGGCACGGTCAAAATGGGGGCGCTCGCCCTTGTGTTCGTCGTAATGGGCGCAGCGACGGCGCACGCCCAATCGATCACCGGCAAGTATCGCGTGGAGGGCACTAATCTCGATGGCAGCCCCTATCGCGGCACGGCGGAAATCCGCGCCGCATCGGACACCTCGTGCGTGATCCGCTGGCGCACGGGTGGCGGCAATTCCGTTCAAGACGGCATCTGCATGCGCTCGGGCAACACCATTGCCGCCGCCTACACCTTCTCCAGCGGCATCCCCGGCCTCGTCATCTATCGCATCGGCCCCGACGGCACGCTCGATGGCGTGTGGACCGTCTCCGGCCAGTCCGGCTCCGGCCGCGACGTGTTGATCCCCGTGCGGTGAGCTGGGTCATCAACCAATCGTGCGAGCCAGCGCAATACCGGCCAGGAGCGCCCCAATCGACAGCCCGACGCTTGCCACCACATAAAGCACGGCGAGCCCCGCCTCCCCGCGCGTCCACAATCCATAGGTATCAAGGGAGAACGCGGAAAAGGTGGTGAAGCCACCCAGTACCCCGGTCATCAAGAAAAGGCGGGCCTCGGGCATATCCCCCAGCCGGGCCGCGACTAGCACCGCGAACAGGCCCATGAGAAACGACCCGACCACATTGACCACCAGCGTGCCGAACGGAAAGCCAAGCCCCAGCCACGTGGCCGCCACCACATGCACCCCATATCGCGCCACGCCACCCAGGCCCGCGCCGAGGAAGATATAAAGCGCGCCCATTACCCCCCACCCCGCTCACGCCTCAGCCGGGCCCACCACTCCAGCCGCTTCTTGATCTCTCGCTCAAAGCCCCGTTCGACCGGATCGTAGAAAGCTTGCCGGCCGAGCGCGTCGGGGAAGTAGTTTTGACCCGAAAACGCATCGGGCTGATCATGGTCATAGGCGTAGCCCGAGCCGTAGCCTTCGTCCCTCATGAGCTTAGTGGGCGCATTGAGGATGACCTTGGGCGGCATCAAGGATCCCGCACTTTTCGCGGTCCGCACGGCGGCCTTGTAGGCGGTGTAGAGTGCGTTGGATTTGGGCGCGGTCGCCACATAGACGACGGCCTGGGCAATCGCCAACTCGCCCTCGGGGCTGCCAAGAAAGTCATAGGCGTCCTTGGCGGCATTGGCGATAACGAGGGCTTGCGGGTCGGCGAGCCCGACATCCTCCACCGCCATGCGCACCACCCGGCGAGCGATGAACAGCGGGTCCTCCCCGCCATCGAGCATGCGCGCGAACCAATAGAGGGCCGCATCCGGATCGGAACCGCGGACAGACTTATGCAGGGCGGAGATGAGGTTGTAGTGACCGTCTTCACTTTTGTCATAGATCGGCGCGCGTCGATGCACGATTTCGCTCAGCCGATCGGCGGAAAACACCTCGCCCGGCCGCGCCGCCCGCCACACATCCTCGGCAAGCGTGAGCACCGCCCGGCCATCGCCATCAGCCATCCGCACGAGCCGCTCGCGCGCTTCCCGATCAAGTGGCAGCGGCTTGTCAAGTTCGGCCTCCGCCCGTGCGAGCACACGCTCCAGCGCCGCCTCGTCAAGCGCGCGAAACACCAACACATGGGCACGCGACAACAACGCTGCATTGAGCTCGAACGAGGGGTTCTCCGTCGTGGCGCCCACGAGCGTAATGGTGCCGTCCTCGACCACCGGGAGGAAGCTATCGAGCTGCGCGCGGTTGAAGCGGTGGATCTCGTCGACGAACAGCAGCGTGCCCTTGCCGGTCAAGCGCCGGGCCCGCGCGGTCTCAAAAACCTTCTTGAGGTCGCCGACCCCGGAGAAAATCGCCGATATCTGCTCGAACGTGAGGTCCGTCTCGTGAGCCAACAGCCGCGCGACGGTCGTCTTGCCCGTACCTGGCGGGCCCCACAGGATGAGCGAGCCGAGCGAGGCGTTTTCCAGCATGCGGGTGAGCGTGCCGTCGGGGCCGACCAAATGGTCTTGGCCCACCACATCGCTCAGCCGCTTTGGCCGCAGCCGATCAGCCAGCGGCCGGGCGACGTCGCGGCCAAGCCCCGCATGGGCAAACAGATCGCTCACCGCGCCCTCACCGGAACGCCATGCGCATCAGCCGACCATTGCGCACGATCGCAATGCGCCACAGGCCCGGATCTCCGGCGGCGATTTCGACGAGGCTGCGCGTCGTCTCTACCCGCTCGCCATTGACCTCCGCGATCACATCACCCCGCTGCAGGCCGATCCGCATGGCCGGCGAGCCCGGCTCAATGCCGGCAACAACAACGCCTTCGGCCGGAGTGGACAGCCGCAGCTCCTCGGCGACGGCGGGCGACAGGTTCATGATCTCAGCCCCCGCGAACGGCGAACGGCTCGTGATGCGGCGCGCGTCCCGCGGCACCGTCTCGGGCGCCGGCGTGAGCGGCAATGCAACCGTCTGCGCCCGATTGCCGCGCGAGAGCCCGATCTGCGCAGTGCCGCCAATGGTGCGGGTGGCCAGCCGATAGGCGACCGCATCGGGATCCGACACATCGGCGCCATCGACGGTCAGGATCAAATCGCCTGGCCGCAGCCCGGCCTTATCCGCCGCACCGCCCTTGGCGACATTGCCCACCAAGGCGCCCTTCGGTCGGTCCAGCCCTAAGCCCTCGGCGATTTCCGCCGTGACGGGCAAAAGCTCGGCGCCCAGCCATGGCCGGCGCACCGTCGCCCCGGTCTTGGCCGATTCCACCACCACCTTGACCATGTTGACCGGGATGGCGAAGCCAATGCCGATCGATCCGCCGGAGCGGGAAAAGATGGCCGTGTTGATGCCGATCAGCCGGCCGTTCATATCGACAAGCGCGCCACCCGAATTGCCCGGATTGATCGCAGCGTCGGTCTGAATGAAGAACTGATAGTCGGTGATGCCCACCTGTGTGCGCGCCAGCGCCGACACAATGCCCGACGTCACGGTTTGGCCCACGCCAAACGGATTGCCGATGGCAAGCACCAAATCCCCCACTTCCAACCCATCGCTGTCGCCGAACGGCACGGTGGGAAACCCCTGCCCCGTCTTCACCTTCAAGATCGCGAGGTCCGTGCGCTCGTCCTTCAGCAGGATGTCGCATTCAAACTCGCGCTTGTCGGCAAGCGCGATCTTCACCTCGTCCGCATCCTTGATGACGTGATAGTTGGTGACGATCACGCCCGACGCATCGACGATCACACCGGAACCCAAGGCCGACTGCATCCGCTCCGGCCGCCCCGGCGCACCGCCGCCCGGTCCGCCATCGGGAAACTGATCACCAAAGAACCGGCGAAAGAACGGATCATCAAAAAACGGCGACTGCCGCTGCCGCGTGACCATGCGGGAGGCATAGACATTAACAACCGCCGGCGCGACCGACTTGACGATCGGCGCGAACGACAACTGCACCGCCGCCCGCGTCTCGGGCGCCGCACGCTGCGTTTGCGCCCCGGCCGGGCCGCCCGCCGCCATCACCAATCCACCCGCGACCAGCGCCGCTACCATCATCCGAAGCATGAGACCCTCCGTGCTGACCCAACGAAATACGCCCGGTCGACGCGGATTGGTAGGGGGGCGGGGCGATGTTGCGTGAACTGGCGGGCGTGTCATAGATTGTGAAGGCAGGTCAAAGCATCTGAGCCGCGTCGGCGACACGGGCGTTCATAGTCTGTCGGCTTCGTCGATGTCATCATCAGCAGATGGAAATGAACATGGCCCGACATACCAGCGTTCAGATCACGGAAGAAGTCGCGCGCGATCTGGAAACGGCTGCGCGGCTGCATGACTTGTCTGTCAATGCCTATCTGGCCGAGTTGCTTGAAGCGGATCGGCGCCGCCAACTCAGGCACGTGCATGCCCATATCTCGACACTGGATCTCAGCTCGGTTGAGCCATCAACCATCGATTCCACTATTGCTGATGCCCGGGTCGAACGTGAGCACCGGGGCGACCTTTGACGCGTGTGGTCGATGCAAATGTGATCCTTTATGCGCTTCTTGATGAGCGAAGGCGGGCCTTAGCATTTCAAGCGTTGGAAGCGGAGCGCCCCATTGCGCCCGATTTCCTAAGTCTCGAGGTCGGGCACGTTCTGACTAAATATGTTCGTTCTCAAGCAATTTCAGTGAAATCGGCAAAAGAACTCTATTCACAAGTTTCAAAATTAGTCGATTTGAAGCCAAGCATGCATTTAGCATCGAGCGCCTTCGACCTCGCACTTCAACATCAACACTCAATATATGACTGCCTATATCTGGCTCTGGCTATTAATGCGAGGTGTTCGATTTTAACTGCAGATCGCCGGCTAGCTAAGGTTGCCCTCAACCTTCAAATAGAGACCATAGAGTTCACATGAAAACATTCATAGATTGTATATTTTGTATATATCAATTTTTGCGTTTGCTTATCGAACACCTCTCAATTTTTGAACGCGAACCCGCCAGGAAGCACTTGGCCAAGACGCAATTTTCGCGTAAAAGATGCAACATGGGTATGGGAGATGGGGATGGCGGATCTGGTGTTGCGTGATGTGGAGGGCTCGCTTGTCGAGGCTTTGGCGCACCGCGCGCAGGGATCCGGGCTGTCGGTGAGCGACGAAGCCAAGGCTTTACTGGTCCACGCGCTCGCGTCGGAAGTCAGCGGCACCTCCGTGCCAGGGTTTGCCGAGGGCGTTGCCCTACCACGGGACCCAACCGACGTTATTGCCAGCATTAACAAGCTTCGCCGTCAGACTCCCCGCCCCTTGACGGACTCAACACCTCTCATAAGAGCGGATCGCGACGGTTAACATGATTGTGATTGATGCGTCGATTGCAGTAAAATGGTTTTTGGAAGAACCCGGATCCGTTGACGCTCAATATATACTTGAACTCAATAACTTAGCCGCCCCGGATATTGTCTTTGCTGAAGTCCAAAATACATTGCTGAAACGCTGGCGCCAAGGCAACGCAACGGCTGCACAGGTGTTTGAGTGTATCCCCTTGCTCCATGAGCGGTTGGCCCATGTGGAGCCGACCCCCACCATCGCCGAAGCCGCCGCCGCCGTCGCTTTGTCGGCCAGCCACCCCATCCGCGACTGCCTCTACATCGCGTTGGCCGAACGCCTCGGCGCGCCGCTCGCCACATCCGACCTCAAACTCGCCCGCTTGGCGAGCGAAAGCGGGCTCTCAACAATCGTGGTGCCGGTGGAGCCGTAAGCGGCGCCCTCTTAGATGGTACGAGACCGTGCCTATCGAGCATGGTGTCCAAAAGGAGCGACCGGCTCCTTAAAACGACGACGAAAAATCAGATTCCCGGAGCGCCACTCTGATGCAGTCAGACCTTATGGCGCTCTCCGCATGTGAACGTTGCCAACGAACAGAGCGTTGATCTGAACTCGTCAGATCAACGCTCTTGAACTTCTCACCTGGGATCGTCGAGCGAGACGCCCTCACAACGGGATATTGTCGTGCTTCTTCCACGGCGTCTCGATTTTCTTCGAGCGTAGCAGGCGCAGGGCGCGGGTGACGCGTTTGCGGGTGGAGTGCGGCATGATGACTTCGTCGATATAGCCGCGCTCGGCCGCCACGAACGGGTTGGCGAAGCGATCCTGGTATTCCTTGGTCCGCGCGGCGATCTTGTCCGGATCGCTGAGCTCCGAGCGATAGAGGATTTCCACCGCACCCTTGGCGCCCATCACCGCGATTTCGGCGGTCGGCCACGCATAGTTGATATCGCCGCCAATGTGCTTCGACGCCATGACGTCATAGGCACCGCCATAGGCCTTGCGCGTGATGACCGTGACGAGTGGGATCGTCGCTTGCGTGAAGGCAAACAACAGCTTGGCGCCGTGCTTGATCAGGCCGCCATACTCCTGGGCGGTGCCCGGCAAAAAGCCCGGCACGTCGACGAAGGTGACAATCGGAATGCTGAACGCGTCACAGAACCGGACGAAGCGCGCCGCCTTCTTTGAAGCGTCGATATCAATGACGCCGGCAAGCGCCATCGGCTGGTTGGCCACAATGCCGACCGGCCGGCCCTCCATGCGCGCAAAGCCGACAATGATGTTCTTGGCGTGATTGCCCTGGATCTCGAAGAAATCGCCTTCGTCGACAACCTTCAGGATCAATTCCTTCATGTCATAGGGCTTGTTGGGATTGTCGGGGATCAAGGTATCGAGCGACATCTCGATGCGGTCGGCCGGGTCGCGCGTCTCAAGCTCGGGGAGTTCAGCTTGATTATGCGCGGGCAGGAAGTCGATCAGCCGGCGCATTTCCAGGAGTGCCTGCACGTCGTTCTCAAACGACCCATCGGCAACCGAGGACTTCGTCGTGTGCACCGACGCGCCGCCGAGCTCTTCGGCCGTCACGACTTCATTGGTGACGGTCTTCACCACGTCGGGACCGGTCACGAACATGTAGGACGTGTCGCGCACCATGAAGATGAAGTCGGTCATCGATGGCGAATAGACGTCGCCGCCCGCGCACGGCCCCATGATCAGCGAGATCTGCGGGATGACGCCGGAGGCCAGCACGTTGCGCTTGAACACCTCGCCATAGCCGCCCAGCGCATCGACGCCCTCTTGGATGCGCGCGCCACCGGCATCGAACAAACCGATGATCGGCGCACGGGCCTTGAGCGCCATGTCCTGGATCTTGACCATCTTGGCCGCGTGGGCCGCCGACAGCGAGCCGCCAAACACGGTGAAGTCCTTGGCGAACACGTAGACGACCCGGCCGTTGATGGTGCCCCAGCCGGTGACAACGCCGTCGCCGGGAAACTTGGTGCCGGCCATGCCGAAATCGTTGCAGCGATGCTCGACATACATGTCGAACTCTTCAAACGAGCCCTCGTCGAGCAGG
>CALSBD010000127.1:0-7882 GCA_943373055.1 Rhizobium sp. Q54 | reverse complement strand
GTGCGCGGCGAGCTTTACGACCTGCGCACAGCGGCCCGCGGGCTGGGCGTGACGCTGGAGGAGCCGTTCCTGCAGCTCGCCTTCCTCGCTTTGCCGGTCATCCCTCACCTCAAGATCACCGACCGCGGGATGGTCGACGTGGACCGCTTCGAATTGATCCCATGAGGAAATTCACCCCGACGGCGCGCTAAGGATTCTCGGCTTCGGGTAATGACATTTGATCCGAAGGATGTAAGTAATACCGCTCAGAGCCGGGTGTAACCGGACATCGATCAGCACAGAGGATGACAAAAATGCGACATTTTACGCTCGCCGCCATGCTTTTGGCCGCCACCGCGCTCGCCAGCCCGGCCGAGGCGATCAGCTTCAAGTGGGCGCGCTCGCAGGACTCCACGTCGATGGACCCGCACGCGCAGAACTCCGGCCAGAACTTCAACCTCTTGCATCAGATCTACGAGCCGCTCGTTCATCGCGACAATGACAGCAAGATTGTCCCGGCGCTCGCCACCTCGTGGAAGCTGACGTCGGACCCCACCGTGTGGGAGTTCAAGCTGCGGCCGAACGTGAAGTTCCACAACGGCAACACCTTCAACGCCGACGACGTCGTGTTCTCGCTCAACCGCGCGCGCGGCGAAAAGTCGAACATGAAGGGCCTGTTGACCTCGGTCACTGAGGTGATCAAGGTCGATGACCTGACCGTCCAGATCAAGACGAACGGCCCGAACCCGTTGCTGATCAACAACTTGACCAACATGATGATGATGGACAAGGAGTGGTCGGAAGCCAACAACGTCGTCAACTCGCAAGACTTCGCCGCCAAGGAAGAGACCTTCGCGGTGCGCAACACCAACGGCACGGGCCCCTATGTGCTCAAGTCGCGTGAGCCGGACGTGCGCACCGTGTTGAGCGCCAACCCCGATTATTGGGGCAAGGGCACCTTCCCGCTCGGCATCACCGAAGTGACCTACTCGGTCATCAACTCGGCGCCGACCCGCATGGCCGCGCTGCTGTCGGGCGAGGTTGATTTCGTGCAAGACGTGCCGGTGCAGGATATCGCCCGCATCTCCGAGACCTCGGGCTATCGCGTCAACTCCAACGCGGAAAACCGCTCGATCTTCCTCGCCATGAACGTGGGCGACGCGGACCTCAAGTTTGATGACGTGACCGGCAAGAACCCGTTTGCCGACATCCGCGTCCGTCAGGCCATGGATCTCGCCATCAACCGCGAGGCGATCCAGAAGGTCGTGATGGTCGGCCAGTCGACCCCGGCCGGCATCATCGTGCCCCCCGGCGTGGACGGCTACACCAAGGAGCTCGACGCGGTCACCAAGCCCGACGTCGCCAAGGCCAAGGACCTGATGAAGGCCGCCGGCTTCGAGAACGGCTTCGGCGTCACTCTGCACTGCCCGAACAACCGCTACGTCAACGACGAGAAGATCTGCCAGGCCGTGATCGGCATGCTCGGCCAGATCGGCATCAAGGTCACGCTCGACGCCAAGCCGGCGGCGCAGCACTTCCCGCAGATCCAGAAGTCGGAAATCGACTTCTACCTGCTCGGCTGGGGCGTGCCGACCTACGACGCGGAATATGTGCTGTCGTTCCTCTACCACACGCGTGAAGGCGCGCGCGGCGGCTGGAATGCGACGCGCTATTCCAACAAGGAGCTGGACACCATGATCCAGTCCCTGGCGACCGAGGTTGACACCACGAAGCGCAGCGCGACGATGGCGAAGTCCTTGCAGATCGCCAAGGACGCGCTCACCCACATCCCGCTGCACAACCAGAACATCGCTTGGGCGATGAAGTCGTCGTTCAACATCCCGGTGAACGGCGAAAACACGATGTACCTCAAGTACATCCCGGCCAAGTGAGCGCGTGACACGACCCGGCGGGTGGCCTCGGCCATCCGCCGGTTGTTGTTTGGGATTGGCCCGTGCAGCCGGGTCTCAGGCCCTGTTTGAACATCTCGCGTGGGGGTGGTCCCCTCAAGACAAGACTGGGACCCGTCGGGTCGCGGCCGACCGGACCGAGTGAGGAGTGCCGATGCTCGCCTTCATCTTGCGCCGCCTGGCCCAAGCCGTCCTCGTGATGCTGGTGGTGGCGTTCGTCGCGTTCTCACTGTTCCGGTTCGTGGGCGATCCGGTGTCGATCATGGTCGGCCAAGAGGCGACCATTGAGGACCGCGAGGCGATGGCGCGGCAATTGGGGCTCGACCAGCCCTTTATCGTGCAGTTCCTCACCTACATGGGCAATATCCTGCAAGGCGAGTTCGGCATCTCCTATCGCGTGGGCCGACCGGTGCTTGACCTGATCGCCGAGCGCCTGCCGGCGACGCTGGAGCTCGCGTTCTGCTCGGCGATTTTCGCGCTGGTGTTCGGCATCGGCTTTGGCGTGTTCACGGCCTTGAAGCGCGACGGCATTCTCTCCCGCTTCGTTATGACGTTCTCACTGATTGGCGTCAGCCTGCCGACCTTTCTCATTGGCATCGCGCTCATCTACATCTTCGCCGTCGAATTGAAGTGGCTGCCGTCGTTCGGCCGCGGCGAGGTGGTGGATCTGGGCGCGTGGACGACCGGGTTCTTGACCACCTCGGGGCTCAAGTCGCTCGTGCTGCCGGCGATCACGCTTGGCCTGTTCCAGATGACGCTGATCATGCGGCTGGTGCGGGCGGAGATGCTGGAAGTCTTGCGCACCGACTACGTCAAGTTTGCCCGTGCGCGCGGCCTGTCGGATCGGGCGATCCACTATGGCCATGCGCTGAAGAACACGCTGATCCCGGTGATCACCATCATGGGCATCAAGCTCGGCTCGCTTGTCGCGTTCGCCATCATCACCGAGACGGTGTTCCAGTGGCCCGGCGTCGGCTTCCTGTTCATCTCGTCGGTGCAGGCAGTCGATATCCCGCTGATGGCAAGCTATTTGATCCTGGTGGCGGCGTTCTTCGTGTTGGTCAATTTGACCGTCGATCTTCTCTACTTCGCCGTCGACCCCCGCTTGCGCTCCGGCGCGACGCTGGCCAAGCACTGAGGAGGCCACGATGTCGACCGAACCGGCTCCCGCATCCACCCCGCTCCTCGCCCGCCCCTCGCTGGGCGACCGGCTGCGGGCGATGTTTGATGGCGATTTGTTTTATTCCTTCCGCCGCTCGCCGGTGACGATCGCGGCGGCGGTGGTGGTGCTGTTGATGTTCGCCGGCGCGGTGCTGGCGCCGTGGATCGCGCCGCAAAACCCGTTTGATCCCGGTTCGCTCAACCTGATGGACGGCAAGACGCCGCCGATGACGGCGAACGAGTTCACCGGCAATACCTATTGGCTGGGCACCGACGACCAGGGCCGGGACGTGCTGTCGACCATCCTGCATGGCTCGCGGGTGTCGCTGTTCGTCGGCTTCGCCGCGGTGGGGCTTGCCATGCTGATGGGCGTCACGCTCGGGCTGATCGCGGGCTATCGCGGCGGCGCGGTGGATGCGGTCATCATGCGCATTGCCGATATCCAGCTCACCTTCCCGTCCATCCTGGTCGCCTTGTTGATCTTCGGCATCTTCAAGGGGTTCATGCCGCCGCAAAGCCACGCGACGCTCGCCGTGCCGGTGTTGGTGCTCGCCATCGGCTTTTCCGATTGGCCGCAATATGCCCGCACCGTGCGCGGCGTGACGCTGGTGGAGCGCAACAAAGAGTACGTGCAGGCCGCCCGGCTGATCGGCCTGTCGCCGCTTGTCATCATGTGGCGCCACGTGCTGCCCAACGTGGTGGGCCCGGTGCTCGTGATTGGCACGCTCGGTCTGGCGCTGGCCATCATCGCCGAGGCGACGCTGTCTTACTTAGGCGTCGGCGTGCCGGCCACGCAGCCGTCGCTGGGCACGCTCATTCGCATCGGTCAGGAGTACATCGCCTCGGGCGAGTGGTGGATCCTGTTTTTCCCCGCCGGCGCCCTCCTCATCCTCGCGCTCGCCGTCAATCTGTTGGGGGATTGGCTGCGCGACGCGCTCAATCCGAAGTTGAGGTGAGCCCATGAGCGAGGCGCCGCTTCTGGAGGTTAAAGACCTCGTCGTTGAGTTTCCCACCCGGCGCGGCGTGCTGCGCGCGGTGGATCAGGTCTCGTTCTCGCTCAAGCCGGGCGAAGTGCTTGGCCTGGTGGGCGAATCGGGCGCCGGCAAGTCGCTCACCGGCGCGGCGATCATCCGCTTGTTGGAGCCTCCCGGCCGCATTGCGGGTGGCGAGGTGCGCCTGAAGGGTGAGCGGATCGACAATGTGGACGCCGACGCCATGCGCCGCATCCGCGGGCGGCGCATCGGTATGGTGTTCCAAGACCCGCTCACGTCGCTCAACCCGCTCTACACCGTGGGCCAACAGCTCATTGAGACGATCCGCACCCATTTGCCGCTCAATGAAGCCGCCGCGCGGCAGCGGGCGGTGGATTTGCTGGTCGAGGTTGGCATCCCGGCGGCGGACCGGCGGCTGGATAGCTATCCGCATGAATTCTCCGGTGGCATGCGCCAACGGGTGGTGATCGCGCTGGCGCTCGCCGCCGAACCTGAGCTGGTGATCGCCGACGAGCCGACCACCGCGCTCGACGTGTCGGTGCAGGCGCAGATCATCCAGGTCTTAAAGCGGCTGTGCCGGGACAAGAACACCGCGGTCATTCTCGTCACCCACGACATGGGCGTGATTGCGGAAACCGCCGACCGGGTCGCCGTGATGTATGCAGGCCGCATTGTCGAGATCGGCCCGGTGCGCGATGTCATCAAGGCGCCGCGCCATCCCTACACCCGCGGTCTGATGGGTTCGATCCCCGATCCCGACGCGGAGGCCGAGCGGCTCACCCAGATCGCTGGGACCATGCCGCGGCTCAACGCCATTCCCACCGGGTGTGCGTTCAATCCACGCTGCGACTTCGTGTTCGACCGCTGCCGCGCCGAACGGCCCAAGATGCGACCCGTGGGTGCGGGCGAGGTGGCCTGTTTCCTCGAGGAAAGCGTGCTGCTGGCCGCTGCACCGGTTCGCGCGGAGGTGACGCCATGATCGCGCGCGATCCCTTGCCCGATGTTCCCGGCGGCGCCGGCGGCACCGCGCTGCGACCACTTTTGGAGGTGGAGGGCCTGTCGCGGGTGTTCGATGTCTCCAAGCCCTGGCTCAACCGGGTGCTGGAGGGCCAGCCGCGCCAGACGCTGACCGCCGTCGACGACGTGTCATTCTCCATCCCGCGCGGCGAGACGTTCGCGCTGGTGGGCGAATCGGGGTCGGGCAAGTCCACAATCGCCAAGATGGTGGTGGGTCTGTTGAAGACCTCGACCGGGGCCATCCGGTTTGACGGCACCGACATCACCAAGATCGACAGCGCGAGCGAGATGCGCCGGCTGCGGCGCCGGTTCCAGATGATCTTTCAGGACCCGTTCGCGAGCCTCAATCCGCGCATGCGGGTCGCCGATATCATCGCCGAGCCGATCCGCGCGTTCGGCATCCACACGGATGCGGCGGCGGTGGAAGCCCGCGTCGCCGATCTTCTCAAGCTCGTGCGGTTGTCACCGGCCGATGGGGTCAAGTTCCCGCATGAGTTTTCCGGCGGCCAGCGCCAGCGCATCGCCATCGCCCGCGCGCTGGGCGGCAATCCGGAGTTCTTGGTGTGCGACGAGCCCACCTCGGCGCTCGACGTCTCCGTGCAGGCGCAAATCCTCAACTTGATGCGGGATTTGCAGGCTGAGTTCGGGCTCACCTACCTGTTCATCTCACACAACCTTGCGGTCGTCCGCCACATGGCGAACCGGGTCGGCGTGCTTTATCTCGGTCGCCTGGTTGAAGTCGCGCCGACGCGGCAATTGTTCAAGGCGCCGCAGCATCCTTACACCCGCATGCTTCTCGACGCGGTGCCCGATCTTGCGATGACGGGCCGGCAGCGCACCATGGTGGCAGGCGAAATCCCCAATCCGATCAATCCGCCGTCGGGGTGCCACTTCCACCCGCGCTGCCCGCTCGCCAACGATCGCTGCCGGTCGGAAGCCCCGCGCGCCGTCACGCGCGGCGACGCACGCGTGGCGTGTCATGCGATCGAAGAGGGACGTGGATAACGACCGACCATGCGCATCTTGATGATCGACCATTTCGAGGGTTCGGAGGCCGGCATTGTCGGGCGCGCGCTCGCCGATGCCGGTGCGGTCATTGACCGGCGCGCACCCTATCGCGGTGAGCCGCTCCCGGCCGATGCCGATGGCCACGACGCGCTCGTGAGCTTTGGCGGACCGCAAAACGCGCTCGATGACGCGCGGTTTCCCTATCTCGCCCCGCTCGCGGAGCTGACCGCCCGGTTTGGCGCGGCCAACAAGGCCGTGCTTGGCATTTGCCTGGGCTCGCAAGTCATCGCGCGCGGCCATGGCGCGACCAACATCCTGGGCCGGCCGATCGAGTTTGGCTGGCAGGAGGTGCGGCCGACGGCCGAGGGGCGCGCGGATCCGGTGATTTCGGTGCTCGGCGACGGCGCACCGGTGTTTCATTGGCACTCGGATACCTACACCTTGCCGCCGGGCGCGGTGCATCTGGCGTCAAGCGACCACACCGCCACTCAAGCTTTCCGCATCGGCCGCGCGGTCTATGGCATCCAGTTTCACTTTGAAGCGGACACGGCGATCGTGGCCGACTGGTGTGCGGCGTATAGCGACATTGCCGAGGCCGCGCATCCCGGCTGGAGTACGGTCATGCCACAGCTCGCGCGCACCGTGGGCGCGGAAGCCGAACAGGTCGGCCGGCGGCTGGCCGATGCCTTCATCGCGCGTGTGTTCGCCTGAACCCGATCAATCCAGATCAATCGTATAGGCGCGCGAAGCCACCACGTCGGCGAAGCGGTGCATGGCTTTCAAGAAGCCCTCGCGGTCGGCCATGATGGTCGCGTTCAGCCGATAGCCGCGTAACGTGGGCCGCACCAGCATGGGATAAACGAAGCCCAGATGCATGGTGCGCGACCAGGTCGGGTTGGTGATGTCGATGGTGACCGCCTTGATAAAGCGGTTGAAGTGGATCTTCTCCACCTCATGGTTCGGCAACACCTCGCCACCGGGCACGAAGGTCATGGTACCGGCCTGATAGTCAAACCGGATGCCGGCCGCGCGACGGGCGAGCTGAAACGGCACCAGCGCCAGCAACAGCCCCGCGCCCAGGATGCCAAGTCGCGTCCAGCTGACCGCGTCGCCCATCAACACGGCGCCCAGAAGGCCAATTGCGAGGCCAAGCGCCACCAGACGCCACAGGAAGCCGATCTTGACGCGAAAGGTTTCCACATCGGCCGCGATGGGGGATGCGGGCGTCTTGGGGTCGGCCATTAGGCACCATCCTTGGCGGCAACGGAGCGCAGTTTTTGAATGAGGTCCTCAAGCGACTTGGGCGAGAGGCCCTTGATCTTGGCGGCCAACAGGTTGGCAAGTTCGGTGGCGCGCGGATCGAGGCCTGCGGTGTCGACCACGATGCGGGGATCGGACATTTCGGCCAGGCGCTGGAGCTCCTCAGCCTCGTCCCAGATCACATTGAAATAGGCAATCGTGCGCTGCACGAGGAACCAGGTCGGCCGGCCCCGCTTGCCATGTTCGAGCGCGGATAAATAGGTTGGGGTGACGCCGAGGGCGGCGGCCATCTCCTTCAAGGTGACGCCACGCTTGGCGCGCAGCTTGCGCAGCTTTTCGCCAAACGGGGTCATGCCGCCCCCTTGGGCCGGCGCACCCGCACATAGAGCGCGCCCGATCCACCGTGGGCGACATGGGCCTCTTCAAAGCCGATCACCAGCGGGCGGAACTCCGGGCTTGATAGCCAATGCGGCACCACCCGGCGCAGCACGCCGCGCTCGGTGGGATCAAGCCAATCGGCGGTGCCTGGCGCGTGGCGCTTACCTTTGCCGGTGA
>CALSBD010000126.1:0-7894 GCA_943373055.1 Rhizobium sp. Q54 | reverse complement strand
CGCGCGCCTTCATCGATGAAGTGGCGGCTATCGCCGGTGTCGACGCTGCCCTTGGCCACGCGCAAGACCGCTCACGGTTGCCGTGGTACTCGCGGTCGGTCGATTCGACCTATTTGACCGGCAAGCGCGTGTTTGTGTTCGGTGATGCGAGCCACGCAATCGCCGCGGCGCGCGCCGCCAAGCGCGAGTTTGGCTTCGACGTGGTGGGTCTTGGCACCTATAGCCGCGAATTCGCCCGCGAGGTGCGCGAGGCCGCGGCGGAGTTCGGCATCGAGGCGCTGATCACCGACGACTATTTGGAAGTCGAAGCGCTCGCCGCTGAGCTGCGCCCCGATTTGATGCTCGGCACCCAGATGGAACGCCATGTCGCCAAGCGGCTGGGCGTGCCGTGCGCGGTGATTTCCGCCCCCGTCCACGTGCAGGACTTCCCCGCGCGCTATGCGCCGGTGATGGGCTTTGCCGGGGCGGACGTGCTGTTCGACACCTGGGTCCACCCGCTGATGATGGGCCTGGAAGAACACCTCCTGCAAATGTTCCGCGATGACTTCGAGTTCAACGAAGCGCCGTCGCATTTGGGCCGGGCGGGTGCTGCGCCGCGTGAGCGCGACGTCGCCGTCGAGATCGCCGAAGTGCCGGCTTCGACCACCACTTTCACCAGCGGCGGTGGCGGGGGCCACCGGGACGCCGCGCCTGTGGCCGAGGAGGCCACTGATACGCTCGTTTTGGATCGACCCACTGAAGCGCCAGCCGGCCCTGCCGTCTGGTCCGCGGAGGCGGAGAAAGAGCTGAAGAAGATCCCCTTCTTCGTTCGATCCAAGGCGCGGCGCAATACGGAGACCTATGCCCGCGACCGGGGGGTGCGGACCATCACCATCGAGACCCTTTATGACGCCAAAGCTCACTTCAGCCGTTGACGCGACCGCGGTCCGCGTCGTCATCGTGACCCTGGACGCCCATCTGTCCGGTGTGATCGATCGCGCGCGTGTGACCCTTAAGCGCGAACTGCCGGGCTTGACCCTCACGCTGCACGCGGCGACGGACTGGCACGACGCCGACGCGTTTGACGCGTGCGCGGCCGATATCGGCCAAGCCGACTTTGTCATCTCCACGATGATCTTCCTGGAAGACCAGATCGAGGCGTTGAAGCCCGTTTTGGCCGCCCGTCGGGAAGCGTGTGACGCGATGATCGGGTGCTTGGCCGAAGGGGCGATCGTCAAAACAACGAAGCTTGGCAAATTCCGCATGGACGAGCCGGCCTCGGGCCCCATGGCGCTGCTGAAGCGCCTGCGTGGCAACAAGAAGCCGGGCCAACCCGCCGGCGCCCAGCAGCTCGCCATGCTCAAGCGGCTGCCGCAAATCCTCAAGTTCATTCCCGGCAAGGCGCAGGACGTGCGCGCCTACTTCCTCACCTTGCAGTATTGGCTGTCGGGCTCGGAAGACAACGTCGCCAACATGATCCGCATGTTGATCGATCGCTATGCAGACGGCCCGCGCGCGCGCTTGCGCGGCAAGCTCAAGGTCCAGCCGCCGGTCGACTACCCGGAGACCGGGGTCTATCACCCGGCCTTGCACGAAAAGATCACCGATCGCCAAGGCCGTCTGCCGCACAAGGGCAGCAAGGGCACCGTCGGCCTCATCATCATGCGGTCGTATGTGCTCGCCGGCAACGCGCGCCACTATGACGGCGTCATCGCCGCCCTTGAGGCGCGCGGGCTCAACGTGATCCCGGCGTTCGCCTCCGGCCTTGATGCGCGCCCAGCGATCGAGGCGTTCTTCATGAAGGACGGCCGCGCGATCGTGGACGCGGTGATCTCGCTCACCGGTTTCTCGCTCGTCGGTGGTCCGGCTTATAACGATGCCAAAGCGGCCGAGGAGATCCTTGATCGGTTGGGCGTGCCCTATGTGGCCGCCCATGCCATCGAGTTTCAGTCGCTACAGGCCTGGGGCAGCTCGCAGCGCGGACTGATGCCGGTGGAATCGACCATCATGGTCGCCATTCCCGAGCTCGACGGTGCGATCCACCCGACCGTGTTTGGCGGGCGCGCCGATGCCTCGGGCAAGCCGTGCCTGGGCTGCGATCGCAAGTGCCACTTCCCCAACGCGAGCGAGAGCCGCGACATGGAGCCGTGCGTCGATCGCATCGACCACCTGGCCGAACGCGTCGCCAAACTCGTCCATCTGCGGCGCACCCCGCGCGCGGCGCGCAAGCTGGCCATCGTCGTCTTCAACTTCCCGCCCAATGCCGGCAACACCGGCACGGCGGCGTATCTCTCCGTGTTCGAGAGCTTGCACCGCACGCTGATCGCCTTGAAGGCCGGCGGCTACCGGGTCGACGTGCCCGCCTCCGTCGACGTGCTGCGCGACCGCATCATCATCGGCAACGCGCAGCAATATGGCGCGATCGCCAACGTGGCCGCGCGGGTGCCGGCCGAAGACCATGTGCGGCGCGAGCGGTATCTCGCCGAGATCGAGGCGCAGTGGGGCCCGGCGCCGGGGCGTCTGCAGACCGACGGCCAAACGATCCATGTGCTGGGGGCGCAGTTCGGCGATGTGTTCATCGGAGTGCAGCCCGGCTTTGGCTATGAAGGCGATCCGATGCGGCTCTTGTTTGAGAGCGGCTTTGCGCCCACCCATGCGTTCTCCACTTTCTATCGGTGGCTGCGCGAAGACTTCAAGGCGGACGCGGTGCTGCACTTTGGCACCCACGGAGCGCTTGAGTTCATGCCGGGCAAGCAGACCGGCCTGTCGGGCTCGTGCTGGCCGGACCGGCTGATTGGGGATGTGCCCAACTTCTATCTCTATGCCTCCAACAACCCGTCGGAAGGCATGATCGCCAAGCGGCGGTCGGCGGCGACGCTGATTTCCTATCTCACCCCGCCGCTTGCCCAAGCGGGGCTCTATCGCGGGCTCCTCGATCTGAAGGCCTCGATCGAGCGCTGGCGCGCGTTGGAGCCGACCGCAACGCACGAGCGCGAGCGGCTGGAAGACCTCATCCGCACGCAAGCGACCGAGCTTGATCTCCTGACCGCGGGCGACGGGCTTGACGTGTCGGGCCTCGCCAACGCGGTGTTGGAGCTTGAATACACCCTCATCCCCAACGGCCTCCACGTGGTGGGCGCGCCGTTGTCGGATCTGGAGCGGGTGGAGATGATATCGGCGGTGGCCGCCGCCGGCCATGGCCGCTCGGTGCCGCGCGCCGCCCTGGAGGCCATCGTCGCGGGCCGGCCGGTTGAAACCGTCATGGCGCTCGCCGATGTGAAGGTTGACGCCAAAGCCGACCACGATGATCGCGCCTTCTTCAAGGAGCTCATCCGGGTCGACGGCTATCTCGACGGCAAGTACGAGCTTGATGGCATCTTGCATGCGCTCGATGGCCGCTATGTGCGCCCCGCGCCCGGTGGCGACATCCTGCGCACCACCGACATCTTGCCGACCGGCCGCAACCTGCACGGCTTTGATCCGTTCCGCATCCCCTCGGCCTTTGCCATGAAAGATGGCGCCCGGCTAGCGGCCACCCTCTTGCAGCGGCACATGGATGACGGCAATGCGCTGCCCGAGACGGTCGCGATCGTGTTGTGGGGCACCGATAACCTGAAGTCCGAAGGCGGCCCGATCGCGCAAGCGCTCGCGCTGATGGGCGCCCTGCCCCGGTTTGATAGCTACGGCCGGCTGTGCGGCGCAGCCCTGGTGCCGCTCGCCGAGCTTGGCCGGCCGCGCATCGACGTGATGATGACGTTGTCGGGCATCTTCCGCGATCTTCTGCCGCTGCAAACCAAGCTTCTTGCCGAAGCCGCGTTCATGGCGGCCAGTGCCGATGAGCCCGAGGCGATGAACTTCGTGCGCGCCCACGCGCTCGAGCACATGAAAAAGCACGGCTGTGACCTGGAGACAGCGGCGCTGCGCGTGTTCTCTAACGCCGACAACACCTACGGCTCCAACGTCAATCTGATGATCGACGCGGGCACCTGGGAGAGCGAGGACGAGCTCGCCGACGCCTACCAAAAGCGCAAGGGCTTTGCCTATGGCCGCTCCGGCCGGCCGCAAAAGCAGGCTGCGTTGATGGAAAGCGTCCTGTCGAAGGTCGACCTTGCGTATCAAAACTTGGAATCGGTTGAGCTCGGCGTGACGACGCTCGACCAGTACTTCGATACCCTGGGCGGCATCAGCCGGGCGGTCGGCCGGGTCCGCGGCAAGGCAATGCCGGTTTATATCTCCGACACCACCAAGGGCGAAGGCAAGGTGCGCACACTTAGCGAACAGGTGGCGCTGGAGACCCGCACCCGCATGCTGAACCCCAAATGGTACGAGGGCATGCTCGCCCACGGCTATGAGGGCGTCCGGCAGATCGAGGCCCACGTCACCAACACCATGGGCTGGTCGGCGACGACCGGACAGGTGGCGCCTTGGGTTTATCAGCAGCTCTCGGAAACTTTCGTGCTCGACCGCGAGATGCGCGAACGCCTGGCGGCGCTCAACCCCACCGCCAGCGCCAAGATGACGAACCGTCTCATCG
Source organism: Rhizobium sp. Q54 (assembly GCA_943373055.1). Taxonomy (GTDB): domain Bacteria; phylum Pseudomonadota; class Alphaproteobacteria; order Rhizobiales; family Ancalomicrobiaceae; genus CALSBD01. Next base: position 3,381 of record CALSBD010000126.1, on the reverse strand, counting down.
AAGCTCACGAACGCAACTACTGGACCCCCGATCCCGACGTGCTCGCCGCGCTGCGTGAAGCCAGCGAGGACCTGGAAGACCGCATCGAAGGTATCGGCCCCACCAAGATCCCGGCCTAACGGCCCCCAAGAACTCCGGCCGAAGGGCCGGGCGGAGACGCCTGATGAACACCATTTTTCGCCACCCCGGTCTGCCGAGCCGCCCCGATGGGGAGGGCTCCGTGCAGGTGAAGATGGACCCGACCTTGCAAATCGAGGGCGCCAAGGTGTTCGCCGTCTATGGCAAGGGCGGCATTGGCAAGTCGACCACGTCGTCGAACCTGTCGGTCGCCTTTTCAAAGCTCGGCAAGCGCGTCCTGCAAATCGGCTGCGACCCTAAGCACGATTCCACCTTTACGCTGACCAAGCGTCTGGTGCCCACCGTGATCGACGTCCTGGAAAGCGTGAACTTCCATTCGGAAGAGCTGCGCGTCGAGGACTTCGTCTATGAGGGCTACAATGGCGTGATGTGCGTGGAGGCCGGCGGCCCGCCCGCGGGCACCGGCTGTGGCGGCTATGTGGTGGGTCAGACGGTGAAACTCCTCAAGGAGCATCACCTCCTGGAAGACACCGACGTCGTCATCTTCGACGTGTTGGGCGACGTGGTGTGCGGCGGCTTTGCAGCCCCCTTGCAGCATGCCGAGCGCGCGCTCGTCGTCACGGCCAACGACTTTGACTCCATCTTCGCGGCCAACCGCATCATCGCGGCGATCCAGGCGAAATCGAAGAACTACGACGTCCGCTTCGGCGGCCTTCTGTGCAATCGCTCGAAGGCGACCGACGAAGTCGACCGGTTCGCGCGGGCGACCGGCACGCAGCGCCTTGCTCACTTCCCCGACCTCGACGTCATCCGCCGGTCGCGGCTCAAGAAGTCGACCCTGTTTGAGATGGAGACCTCGCCGGAGCTCGACGCGGTCAAGGTCGAGTACATGCGGCTGGCCGAGGCGCTGTGGCAGGGCGTTGATGAACTGCCCTGCAAGCCCATGAAAGACCGCGAAATTTTCGACTTCCTCGGGTTCGATTGAGAGATCTGGCGATGCCGACAGCAACCTACGAGAACCGTCGCGGCGAGATCGAGGAATACTTCGATCGCACGGCGGCCGACGCCTGGAAGCGGCTGACGTCCGATGCCCCGGTGTCGGGCATCCGCGCCACCGTGCGCGCGGGCCGCGATCGCATGCGCGCGACGCTGTTGTCGTGGCTTCCTTCCGAGGTGGCGGGCGCGAGCGTGCTGGACGCGGGGTGTGGCACCGGCGCGCTGGCCATCGAGGCCGCGCGCAATGGCGCCCATGTCACGGCCATCGACTTGTCGCCGACGCTGGTGAGCCTCGCCGGAGAGCGCCTGCCGTCGGACGTGGGCGGCGGCACGGTGGAGTTCAAGGTTGGCGACATGTTCGATCCGGCGCTGGGCACGTTTGACCACATCGTCGCGATGGACAGCCTCATCCACTACGAGACGCCCGATGTGATCCGGGTGCTCGAAGGCTTCGCGCCGCGGGTGGGTCGCTCGATCCTGTTCACCTTCGCGCCGGCCACGCCGCTGTTGTCGACCATGCATGCGGTCGGCCGCTTCTTCCCGCGCGGGGATCGCGCGCCGTGGATCAATCCGACCGCGCCGCGCAAGCTCGTTTCGCTCATCGAGCGGTCGGTGGGGCTCAAGGGCTTCAAGGTCGGCCGCACGCTGCGCATCAAGTCGGGCTTCTACACCTCGCAAGCCATGGAGCTCGTGCGCCAATGACCTTGCGCCTGACCGCCATTAGCCGTCGCACCGTCAAGGAGTGGATCAATCTGGGTCCACGCTTCCTGCCGTTCGCCGATGCCGCGTCCGAGGATCTGCCCTTGGCGCGGCTGTTGCGGCTGTCCTTGTTCCAGGTGTCGGTCGGCATGGCGACGGTGCTTCTGACGGGCACGTTGAACCGGGTGATGATCCTGGAGATGGGTGTGCCGACGTGGCTGGTGGCGACCATGGTGTCGCTGCCGCTTCTGTTCGCGCCGCTTCGCGCGCTGATTGGGCACAAGTCGGATACTCACCGCTCCGCGTTCGGTTGGCGGCGCGTGCCCTATGTTTGGTACGGCTCTGTACTGCAATGGGCGGGCTTGGCGATCATGCCGTTTGCCTTGCTGGTGATGACCGATGCGCCTGATGCGCCCGCGTGGGCCGGGCCGATGGCGGCGGGACTTGCGTTCCTGCTCGTCGGCGCCGGGCTTCACACCACGCAGACGGCGGGGCTTGCGCTGGCGACGGACCTTGCGGCGCCTGCTTCACGGCCCAAGGTGGTGGCGCTTCTCTACGTCATGCTTTTGGTCGGCATGTTCGGCTCGTCGCTGATGTTTGGGCTCCTGTTGTCGAACTACACGCCGAAAGTGCTCATCCAGGTCATCCAGGGTGCGGCGGTCGTGACCATGGTGCTCAACGTCATCGCGCTGTGGAAGCAAGAGGTGCGCCGGCCGCGGGACCCAAAGGCGCTCAAGACCGAGCGGCCGCGCTCGTTCCGCGAGAGCTGGGCACAGTATCGCGCCGATCCGCGTTCGCTGCGCCTATTGGTGGCGGTTGGCCTGGGCACCGCGGGGTTCTCCATGCAGGACATTCTGCTTGAGCCCTATGGCGGCGAGATCCTGGGACTGTCGGTGTCGGCGACCACGACGCTGACAGCCATGATGGCGGCGGGCACGCTCTTTGGCCTTGCGCTCGCCGCGCGGGTCTTGGGCCGGGGCTATGATCCGCACCGGCTGGCGGCAAATGGGGCGCTGATCGGCATCACTGCGTTTTCGCTCGTCATTTTCGCCTCGCCGTTTGAATCGGCCGTCTTGTTCCGGGTTGGCACCACGCTGATCGGCTTTGGCGGCGGGCTTTATGCCGTGGGCGTTTTGACCGCCGCGATGGACCTGGCCGACGCGACCGACAATGGCCTCGCCTTGGGCGCCTGGGGCGCCGTGCAGGCGACCGCGGCGGGCGTGGGCCTCGCCGCCGGTGGCCTCATCCGCGATGTCGTGACGTCGCTGGCCACCTCCGGCGCGCTGGGCGAAGCGCTTGCAGTTCCCGCGACCGGCTACTCGGTCGTCTACCACCTGGAGATCGCGATCCTGTTCGCGGCTCTCGTTGCCCTCGGTCCGCTGGTTCGTCGCCACCGGGCCCATCAAGACCCCCGCACCGGGTTCGGCCTCGCCGAAATGCCGGGCTGACCCCCGAAGAAGGACTGCCGCTATGGAAACCACCGGCGCCATCACGAGCTATATCGACGTCGCCCAAGTCGCGCTTTACGCCTTCTGGGTGTTCTTCGCCGGCTTGATTTTCTACATCCGCCAGGAGGATCGCCGCGAGGGTTATCCGCTGGAGTCCGAG
>CALSBD010000125.1:0-7933 GCA_943373055.1 Rhizobium sp. Q54 | reverse complement strand
CCTGGCGCACCGCGGGGTGGTGTTTGGCTATGGCGCCGATGGCCGCCTGGCGCCGCGGCGGCCGCGGCGGAGCCTCAAGGCGCTCGGCCAGGCGCTGTTTGATGGGTTGCCGGGCTTCATTCGGGTGCCCGCCCGTGCCATCGCAGCGGAAGCCGCCATCGCGCCGGGCTTGATCCGCGCGATGGGCCAGGATCTTGTCAGCTATGGCCGCTGGTTGACCGGGCGCGGCAGCGATCGTTGACGCGCCCGCGCGTGTCAGCCGTGGGCCATGAGGCGCTCGAAGCCCTTAGCGAGGTCGGCGATCAGGTCCTTGGGGTCTTCCAGGCCAATGTGGAAGCGCACCAGCGGGGTCGCCATGTCCCACGGCGTGGCGGTGCGAATGCCGCTCATGTCGCAGGGAATAGCGAGGCTTTCAAAGCCGCCCCACGAATAGCCCAAGCCGAACAGCTCCAACCCATCGAGCATGGCCGCAACCGCCGCTTTGGAGCAGGGCTTGAGAATCGCGCCAAACAGGCCCGACGCGCCGCAAAAATCCCGCTTCCACAGTGCATGGCCGGGATCGCTTTCAAGGGCGGGATAGAGCACCCGCTCGACGGCGGGGTGGGTCTCCATCCAGCGCGTCACGGCTAGGGTGGAGGTCTGGTGCCGCTCCAGCCGAACCGCCATGGTGCGCAGCCCACGCAGCGCCAGCCACATGTCGTCGGGGCCTGTGAACATTCCCAAATCACCTGAGGTCGACCGCAGCGCCGGCCAAGCGCGCGCATTGGCCGACACGGTGCCAATCATGGCGTCGGAATGACCCACCACATACTTGGTGGCTGCCATGAGGGAGATATCGACCCCATGGTCGAGCGGCTTGAAGAACAGCGGCGTCGCCCAGGTGTTGTCCATGAGCACCGTGGCGCCATGGCGATGGGCGACCTCCGCGATCGCTGGGATATCCATCATCTCGAAGGTGAGCGAGCCGGGGGCCTCGGTGAAGATTGCCTTCGTGTTGGGCTTGAACAGCGCCTCCACACCGGCACCCAGAGCGGGGTCAAAATAGGTCGTCTCAATGCCCATGCGCTTGAGCACGCCGTTACAGACGTTGCGGGTCGGGCGATAGGCGGTGTCGGTGACCAGCAGGTGATCGCCCGCCGACAGACACGACAACAAGGCGACCGAAATGGCCGCCAGACCCGACGGCGCGAGCACCGTGCCGGCCGCACCTTCAAGCTCGTTCATGGCGTCGGTGAGCGCCTCGGATGTGGGCGTGCCGCGGCGACCATAGTGGTACTTTGTGTCGGGACCATGCATGGCCGCGACATCCTCAAACAACACAGTCGAGGCGCGCACCACGGGCACGTTCACAAAAGGCATGTCCGGGCTCAGCGAGCGCCCCGCATGGGACAACCGGGTGGCGACACCATGGGAGGCGCGCGCATTTGGGTCGGACGGTTGGCTCATCGTGGATCCCTTTGGTTTTTCACGCTTAGCGCGCATGTTCGAGCGGAGGGGGGAGCGGAAAATGCCTCAGAAAGCGGCAGCTTAAGCACTAATCCTTAGCATGGGTCACCAAAATGCCGACAACCCCTTGACCTGCGCTTCTGGATGGCCTGTCATGCAATGTGACATGGGGGCGGTTCAAGGACCTCCAGCGACCAAATGCAAGAGTTTGGTGAGGAGTTGGTGATCAAGCGTTCGAGTGTGGTGGAGTTGCCGGTGTGTGCTGGCGACTTGGTCCGTCGTATCGCATGGCTGCCCGTTCCCTTGTCTCACGAGAGTTCCTCAAAGGGAAACAGGATAGGCTCATCGACATGACCAATAAACTCCTTCCCGCGGTGCTCGGCGCCGCTCTCGGCCTCGGCTTCGCCACTGCGGCGTCGGCGGCCACCCTCGACGCCGTCAAGGCCAAGGGCTTTGTGCAGTGTGGCGTGAGCCAGGGTTTGGCCGGCTTCTCCATGCCTGACGACAAGGGCGAATGGAGCGGGCTTGACGTTGAAATGTGCCGTGCCGTTGCCGCTGCCATCTTCGACGACCCCACCAAGGTGAAGTTCTCGGCCCTGTCGGCCAAGGAGCGCTTCACCGCGCTGCAGTCGGGCGAAATCGACGTCCTGTCGCGTAACTCGACCTGGACGATGTCGCGCGACACCTCGCTCGGCCTGAACTTCGCTGGCGTCAACTACTATGACGGCCAGGGCTTCATGGTCCGCAAGTCGCTCGGCGTCACCTCGGCCATGCAGCTCGCGGGCGCCTCGGTGTGCACGCAGACCGGCACCACGACCGAGCTCAACGTCGCCGACTACTTCCGCGCCAACAACATGAAGTACGAAGTCGTCACCTTCGAAAAGGCCGACGAAGTCGTGAAGGCGTATGACGCCGGCCGCTGCGACGTGTTCACCACGGACGCCTCGGGCCTCTATGCCGAGCGCCTCAAGCTGCAGAACCCGGACGACCACGTCGTTCTCCCGGAGATCATCTCCAAGGAGCCGCTCGGCCCGGTGGTTCGTCAGGGCGATGACCAGTGGCTCGACATCGTGAAGTGGACGCACTTCGCCATGATCAACGCCGAAGAGCTCGGCGTGACCAAGGCGAACGTCGACGAGCAGCTGAAGTCGGCCAACCCGGAGATCAAGCGTCTCCTGGGCGCGGAAGGCAAGTTCGGCGAGCCGCTCGGCCTCACCAATGACTGGGCCTACCGGATCATCAAGCACGTGGGCAACTACGGCGAGTCGTTCGAGCGCAACGTGGGCGTCAACACTCGCCTGAAGATCGCGCGCGGCCAGAACGCGCTGTGGACCAAGGGCGGCCTCCAGTACGCTCCGCCAGTCCGTTGATCTGACATGGGAAGCGGGCCTCGCCAAAAGAGGCCCGCTTCTTGCTTACCTCTCACCGGGTAAGCACTGGCGCGGGTGGACCTAATGACAAAACCAAGGTTCGCCACACCGTCGACCAGACACGACCGAGCGGCCACGGGATCTCGCAGGGACCTGGGCGCGCCGAGGCAGGAGGGGTCTTATGGCTGTCGAGGCCGAGGGGGGCGGGCGTTTGGCTCGCACGACCGACGATTCACAAGTTGCGTGGTATAATGACCCCAAGGTTCGGGGCTGGATTTATCAAGCTGTTACGCTTGGCTTGATCATCTTCGCCGTCGCGGCGGTTGTTTCCAACACCATCTATAACCTTGAGCAGCGCAAGATCGCGCAAGGCTTCGGCTTTCTCGATGTGACCGCGGGCTTCGATATCGCCATCGCGCTCATCGACTACCCGAAGTCGGCGACCTATGGCCGGGCCTTGCTCGTGGGCCTTGTCAATACGCTGGCCGTCGCCGCCATCGGCATTGTCCTTGCCACGTTCCTGGGCTTTATCGTCGGCGTCGCACGCCTGTCGAAGAACTTCGTGATCTCCACGATCGCCACCTGGTACGTCGAGGTGATCCGCAACATTCCGTTATTGTTGCAGATTTTCTTCTGGTACTTCGGCGTTCTGCAGATCCTGCCGCAGCCGCGCGACTCGCTTGAGCCGGTGCCGGGCTGGGTTTATTTGAACGTGCGCGGCCTGTTCATGCCGGCCGTTGAATTCACGGCGCTCACCGGCTGGATGATGTTCCTGGCTCTCGTGGCTGCGGTGGTTGCCTCCGTCTTCATCAGCAAGTGGTCGCGCAAGCGCCAGGAAGCCACGGGCCAACAGTTCCCGGTGGGGCTCACGGCACTCGGCCTCATCATCGGTTTGCCATTGATTGCCTACATCGTGTCGGGGCTTGGCCTCACGCTGACGGCGCCCGAGCGGTCGCGCTTCAACGTGGCTGGCGGACTCACGGTGCGGCCGGAGTTCGTAGCGCTGCTTGTTGCGCTCGTTGCTTACACGGCCGCCTTCATTGGTGAGATCGTGCGGGCGGGCATCATGGCGGTGAGCCATGGCCAGACCGAAGCGGCTGGCGCGCTCGGCTTGCGCACGGGGCCGATCCTTAAGTTGGTGGTGATCCCGCAGGCCATGCGCGTGATTATCCCGCCGCTCACCTCGCAGTATCTCAACCTCACCAAGAACTCCTCGCTCGCGGTGGCGATTGGCTATCCCGACCTTGTCTATGTGGGCGGCACCGTCCTCAACCAGACGGGCCAAGCCATTGAGATCGTGGCGATTTGGATGGCGATCTACCTCACCTTGTCGCTCCTGACCTCAGCGCTCATGAACTGGTACAATCGCCGCGTGGCGATCGTGGAACGATAGGAGCCTGACCATGGCGACCCTCGAAAGAACCGCGACCTCCACCAGCGTTGCCTATGTGCGCACTGAGCTTGCGCCGGTCCTCCCGGCGCCGCGCTCCTCGGTCGGGGCGGTGGCGTGGATGCGCGAGAATTTGTTCTCGTCGATCCCCAACACCATCCTCACCCTGGTGGGTGTCTACATTCTCTATATGTTGATCCCGCCGGTGATCGACTTCGCCTTCTTCTCCGCCACCTGGTCGGGGGATTCGGGCGAGGTGTGCCGGCAGAACGGGTTCGGCGCCTGCTGGCCGTATGTGGCGGCCTATTGGGACCAGTTCATTTATGGCCGATATCCGGAGGCCGAGCGGTGGCGGGTGGACCTCGTATTCTTCCTGTTCGCGCTTCTCATCGTGCCATTGATGATCCCGAAGGTGCCCTACAAGACCTTGAACTCGATCTTGTTTTTCGTCGTGTTCCCGGTCGTCGCGTTCTTCCTCCTGGTCGGTAACTCATTCGGCCTTGAGTATGTGGAGACGCGGCTGTGGGGTGGCTTGCTCGTCACGCTCGTCATCGCCGTCACAGGCATCGTGGTGTCGTTGCCGGTCGGTATTCTGTTGGCGCTCGGGCGACGGTCGAAGCTGCCGGTCATCCGCATGGCCTCGGTGATTTACATCGAGTTCTGGCGCGGCGTGCCGCTGATCACCGTGCTGTTCATGGCCAACAACATGCTGCCCTTGTTTCTCAAGGATGGCGCGTCGATCGACAACCTGTTGCGCGCGTTGATCGGCGTGGCGGCGTTCGCCTCAGCCTATATGGCGGAGGTGGTGCGCGGCGGCCTGCAGGCGATGCCCAAGGGGCAATATGAAGGCGCCATGGCGCTTGGGCTCAAGTATTGGCAGATGATGCTCCTCGTCATCCTGCCGCAAGCCTTGAAGATGGTGATCCCGGGGATCGTCAACACCTTCATCGGTCTCTTCAAGGACACGTCGCTCGTCTACATCGTGTCGCTGTTTGATCTGTTGGGCATGATCCAAGCGAGCCGCGCCAACCCCGTGTGGGCCGCACCGTCGACCGCGATGACGGGATATCTCGTCGCCGCCGTCATATACTTCATTTTCTGCTTCGGGATGAGCCGCTACTCCATGTTCATGGAGCGCAAGCTGGCGACCGGGCACAAGCGATAACCCGCGAGGGGAGGGCAAGTCATGAGCGAGAACGCTGTCGCCGTCGATGAAATCGCGGTGGATCGTGCCAAGTTGCAAGTTTCCAGTGACGAAGTCGCCGTCGAGTTGGCGGCCGTCAACAAGTGGTATGGCGACTTCCACGTCCTCAAGGACATCAATTTGAAGGTGATGCGCGGTGAGCGGATCGTCATTTGCGGTCCGTCGGGATCGGGCAAATCGACGATGATCCGCTGCATCAACCGTCTGGAAGAGCACCAGAAGGGCAAGATCGTCGTCGATGGCATCGAGTTGACCTCGGACCTCAAGAAGATCGACGAGATCCGCCGCGAGGTGGGCATGGTGTTCCAGCACTTCAACCTGTTCCCGCACCTCACCGTGCTGGAAAACTGCACGCTGGCGCCGATCTGGGTGAAGAAGATGCCCAAGCAGGAGGCCGAAGAGGTGGCCATGAAATTCCTGCGCCGGGTGAAAATCCCCGAGCAGGCCAAGAAGTACCCGGGTCAGCTGTCGGGCGGTCAGCAGCAGCGCGTGGCGATCGCGCGGTCTTTGTGCATGAACCCCAAGATCATGCTGTTCGATGAGCCGACTTCGGCGCTCGACCCGGAAATGATCAAGGAAGTGCTCGAGACCATGGTGTCGCTGGCTGAAGACGGCATGACGATGCTGTGCGTCACCCACGAAATGGGCTTTGCCCGCCAAGTGGCCAACCGCGTCATCTTCATGGATGCCGGGCAGATCATTGAGCAGAACGAGCCGCAGGCTTTCTTCAAGAACCCGCAGCACGAGCGCACCAAGCTGTTCTTGAGCCAGATCCTGCACGGCTGACGCGGCACCGACAGCGAGCCGCCGCAAAAGGACAAGCGCGCCGCGAGTTCGGCGCGCTTTTTTATTGAAGGGACGGTTTTTCGGGAGCGCGCGATGGAGCCGGTGTTCACCTCAACGGTGATGGCGATCGAGGACAGCTGGATCGACTACAATGGCCATCTCAACATGGCCTACTACAATGTGCTGTTCGATCGCGGTCATGATCAGGCGCTCGCGCTCACGGGGCTCGATCCGGAGACGGTCGCTCAGACCGGCTTGAGCTACATGACGGCGGAAATCCATGTCGGTTATGTGCGCGAGGTCTTTCGCACCGATCCCGTTCAGGTGCGGCTTCGGGTGCTCGATGTGGACGAGAAGCGGCTCCACACCTTCTGCGAACTCGTCCATGCGTCCGAGGGCTGGGTGTCGGCGTACTGCGAGACGATGTCGCTGCACGTTGATCTCAATGTGCGCAAGGTGGTGCCGTTTCCGCTTGAGACAGCACGCATCCTTGCGGCGATGAAGGCGGCATCCGATACCTTGCCGTGGCCGGAAAAGGCCGGCCGACGCATCGGTATCGTGCGCAAATGAGCGGGTAGGTGACTGCCGGGTCGGCGATCACGACTGCGTGAAGCAAAGGTCCCCGCAGCCCGTCGGCCCAGACGATCGGTCTGAGCAATCGGTCTGGGCAATCGGTCTGGGCTATCGGTCCAGGCTACCGGTCCGGGCAGGAGCAAATGAGAGCGGCCACGCCGTCGCGCAACAGCGACCGCGGGTCGATGCCCGGCGCGGTTTCTTCCAGGATGCCCGATGCGGTCAGCTGGGCGATGCCGTGGCTCAAGCCCCACACCTTGAGTGCCAGCTGATAGCGGAAGCGCGCGTCGGCCTCGTCGGCCGGTTGGCCCTTCATCTCAACAATCAGACGGTTCAGTGCAGCGCCCAAAAGCGCGAAGGCATCGGGTGCCTCCACCTGATCAGGGGTGTCCTCAAGCCGCAGCCCCGGCGCGAACATGGCCGCATAATAGCCGGGCTCGAAGCGAGCGAAGCTCAAATAAGCGTCGCCCATGCGGGCAAAGGCCTCGGCGGCGGTCGGTCCCCCATCGCCCCAGGCGGCCGCCAAGTGATTGCGAAACGCACTCCAGCCCTCGCGCGCGACCGCCGCCAAAAGGGCGTCGCGATCGCGAAAGTGGCGATAGGGTGCGGCGGCCGACACACCCGCGCGGCGTGCAGCCTCGTTGATGGTGAAGCCTGCCGGACCGACCTCTGCCACCAGGTCGCGCGCGGCCGCCACCAAGGCTTCCTTCAGGTTGCCGTGGTGATAGCCCTTGCGCGGCGGAGAGTCGGGGCGGCGCGTCCACATGGGGAGGGTGTAGCCTGTTTTCGTGTCCAGGTCTCCCCATGTCGTGCATGCACACGCATTGACAAGAGGGGGCCTGCCTGCCACTGCCTGCCCTGCCAGTCGGCCGGACGGTCGCGGGGGCCACCCCTCGAGGAAAGTCCGGGCTCCACGGAAACACGGTGCCGGGTAACGCCCGGCGGGGGCGACCCCAGGGATAGTGCCACAGAAAACAGACCGCCCGCGCGTGCGTGGGTGAGGGTGAAAAGGTGGGGTAAGGGCCCACCGCGGACCCGGCAACGGGAACGGCATGGTAAACCCCACCGGGAGCAAAACCGAATAGGGATGGCGCGGCGGCTCGACCGCCGTCTGGTTTCCGAGACAGCCATCCGGGTTGGTTGCTTGAGGCGGTCGGTAACGAC
>CALSBD010000124.1:0-7936 GCA_943373055.1 Rhizobium sp. Q54 | reverse complement strand
TAGAGCTGCAAGGCCGGATCGAACGGCGCCTTGGTCGCCTGGTCGGCGACCAGTTCCACGCCCACGAAGAAGCCGCGCCCACGAATATCCCCGACCGCGTCGATCCCCGCGGTCGCCTGCGCCAACAAGGCCTGGAAGCGGGGGCCCAGGGTTGCGACGTTTTCCACCAGCCGGTCGCGTGTGACGATGCGCTGCACCGCCACGCCCGCCGCGCAGCACGCGGTGTGGCCGGTGAAGGTGTGCCCGGTCATTGGTCCGCCATGGGCCGCATCAAGCACCGCGCCGATCCGCGCTGAATAGATCGCCGCGCCAAGCGGCAAGTAGCCGCCGGCGAGCCCCTTGGCGACCGTCATGATGTCAGGCGAAACGCCATCGACCTCCAGCGCGCGCCACGTACCGCACCGGCCCGCGCCGCACATCACCTCATCGGCGATCATCAACACGCCGTGGCGATCGCACACCTCGCGCACCCGCGCGGCATAGCCCGGCGGTGCCGGCACGCACCCGCCCGCCGCTCCGACTACCGGCTCAAAGATAAACGCCGCGACGGTGTGGGCGCCCACGCGCTCGATCTCCGCCTCCAGCTCCCGCGCGCCTTCAGCTGCCACCTCGTCAGCCGTCACGCCCTTCATCGGGCGATAGACGTTTACCGGCGATAGGTGGGAGGCCTCGATCAGCGCCCCTTCAAACGGGGCCCGTCGCTCTCGAAAGCCGGAGATCGACAGCGCGCCCAGCGTGTTGCCATGCCACGATCGCTCGCGCGCGATTAACCGCCGCCGGCCCATCTCACCGCGCGCCGCGTGATATTGCAGCGCGAGTTTGAGCGCCGATTCCACCGCTTCCGATCCGCCGGTGACGAACACCATGCGCTTGAGGTCCACGCCACAGCGCCCGGCGACGATGTCGGTGAGCTCTTCCAACGGGTCCGAGGTAAAGGTGTAGCGATAGCCGTGCGCGATCTTGGCCAGCTGCTCGGTGATCGCCGCATTCACCTCTTCATTGCCATGGCCAAGGCAATAGACCGCCGGCCCGCCCGATCCATCGATATAGCTCTTGCCATCCACGTCGGTGACATGAAGCCCGCGCCCATAGGCGACCTTGGGCAGGGCTTGGGCGGCAATAGCAATTGATGTCTTCGGCATGGGCGCCATGACGGTCTCCTCAGTCCCCGCCACCTCATTCCGATGCACGGCGAGGGTCAAGCCATGAGACGGCATGGCAGGGCCGTGGGAGTGCGTTGGGTAAGGGAAGGGAATTTCATTCCCCGCGATCAGCTGACTGAACGGTTGCCCCCCGCTGCTTGTCACTCGCCCACCCAGAGGCGAGGGCCCGCACGGACAGTTGTTTTTCAGTGTTGAACCGGTGGACCAAGCACGCCCCCAATTCAGACGTCCCCCCTTGGCGGGGGCGGGACAGGGAGAGGGGGTGCAAAGAGGGAATGCCGAGCAAGAGATCACTGGAAAAGACCAGAAACCGGCATGCACCCCTCAATGCGCGCCTTCCGGTTCGGCGTGGCCGACGGCACGGGCGAGGGTGGGTTCGTGGGCACGCAAGGCGCGCTCCAGGGCGTCGACGGCGTCGTGGGCGTCGCTGACGCAGACCGTGGGATCGAGCACCGCGTGGAAATTCACGACCGCGCCGTCCTCGGTCCACCGCACGCGCACCGCATGCACATCGCGCACGGGGCCGTCACCGGCGAGCTCGTTCAAAAGGCGGGTAATGCGCTCAATGTCCTCCGGCGCGGCGTCGATGCCGGCCAAACGATGCGCCTGCAGGGGCTCGATGTGGGCTTCCACCTCCACAGGCCCGCCAAGCTCACGCTCGATCGCCTCTTCCAGATCGGTCGCGATGGCGTGCGCGGCGTCAAGACTGATGCGTCCGTCCACTTCGACGTCGAATGTGATCGCCTTGACGCCCTTCACGTCCTTGATGGTGATGTGGTGCACCGGCACGCCCTTGAGCCGGGCGACATGCAGCACCTGTTGAAGCGCGCTTTCGTCGTCGACGGTGACCGGATGGGCCACCACATTGGCCTCCACGTCGCCAAACCCGGCGCGCGCCGCTTCGCGCTCCACTGCCGACTTCACTTGCGCCTTGATACCGACGACCTCTTCGGAGGGCCGCGTGCGCGGCACGGTCACGTCGACATCAGCAAACAGCTTCGAGCCGCCTGGCCGCACGCGGACCCGATCCACGCCCACCACGCCCTCAACCGCATCAGCCGCGTTGGTGAACAGCTCCGCCGCACCGGCCGGCGCCGCGTCGGTCAACGTATCAATGGTTTTCTTACCAAGCTGGATCGAGGCGGCGAGCACGAACACCGCCACGGCAATGGCTGCCAGCGCGTCGGCGATCGGATAGCCCATCCACACAAAGCCAAGGCCGACTAGCACCACCGCCGAAGCGCCCATGTCGGAGGCGAAGTGCAGGGCTCCGGCCTCCAGCGCCTGGCTTTGGGTTTCCTTGGCGATCTTCTTCAACGATCGCACGCGGAACCAATCCACCACGATCGCGACCACGAGGATCCCCATGGCAGCCGGGTGCACACTCTCCGGTCCACTGCCCGTCGACAGCCGATGCAGGCCCTCCCACAGAATCCACACGCTCGCGCCGGCAAGGAGCCCGGTCTCAACGAGCGCCGACAGGCTCTCCATCTTGGTGTGGCCGTAGTGGTGATTGCTGTCGGCCGGCTTGTCGGCGACGGACACCGCCCACAGCGTCATCAAGGTGGCGCCGAAGTCGATCATGGAGTGCATCGCTTCGGCGAGCAGGGCGAGCGATCCCGTCAGCAACGCGACAATCAGCTTCGCGCCAGCGAGCCCCCCGGAGGCGACAACGGACAGAAGCGCCGCCCGCTTTTTGGCGGGTGTTGCATCGTGAGGAAGGGCGGGCGTCTCAGTCATGGACGTAGGGGGTGCGCCATGTTGCCCCCGCCGTCAATGCGCCTCGTCAAACTCCCGATGCGATCCGGGCTGCGCCGGATCGGTCAGGTGATCACGCTGGGCGCGTCGCGACCCGTGCGGGCACGGATGCCGGCGATCTCGTCGGCGAGTGTGATGAGATCGGCGAGCGCGACCTGCACATCGATCTCATGGCGCGCCGGATCCGGCTCGAACCGCTCCAAATAGACCCGCAAGGTCGCCCCCGCCGTGCCGGTGCCCGAGAGGCGGAACACGATGCGCGAGCCATCGGCGAAGATGAGCCGCGTGCCTTGGTTTTTCGACAGCGATCCATCGACCGGATCGAGATAGGAAAACTCGTCCGCCGCCGCGATGGTGAGCGGGCCGAACGTGCGCCCCTGCAAGCTCGGCAGCGCCGCGCGCAAGTCGCCAATCAGCGTGGCTGCCGCGTCGGCATCGACCTCTTCATAGTCGTGGCGGGAGTAATAGTTGCGGCCATGCACGCGCCAGTGCTCGGTGACAATCGCATCCACGCTCTCGCCGCGCGCCGCCAAGATGTTGAGCCATAACAGCACCGCCCACAGCCCGTCCTTCTCGCGCACGTGGTTGGATCCCGTGCCGGCACTTTCCTCACCGCAAATGGTGACGAGGCCCGCGTCCAGGAGATTGCCGAAGAACTTCCAACCCGTCGGCGTCTCAAACGACTTGATGCCGAGCCGCGCGGCCACCCGGTCGGTCGCCGCGCTTGTCGGCATGGAGCGGGCGATGCCGGCAATACCGCCTTGATAACCCGGCGCCAAATGCGCGTTGGCCGCCAGGATCGCCACCGAATCCGACGGTGTCACGAACCGGCCACGGCCGATGATCAAGTTGCGGTCGCCATCGCCATCCGAAGCCGCTCCCAGATCGGGCGCGTTCGGGCCCATCATCAGGTCATAGAGCTCTTTGGCGTGGACAAGATTGGGATCGGGGTGGTGGCCACCAAAATCAGGAAGCGGCGTGCCGTTGATCACCGTGCCGGGAGCCGCACCTAAGAGGCCCTCCAGGATCGCGGTGGCATAGGGTCCGGTGACCGCCGACATGGCGTCGAACCGCATGGTGTGGCCGGCCTTGAACCAAGCGCGAATGCGGTCGAAGTCGAACAACGATTGCATGAGTTCCGCATAATCGGCGACCGGATCGATCACCTCCACGGTCATGTCTTCCAGCCGCTGCGCGCCCACCCGATCCAGATCCACGTCGGCCGCATCGGAGATGCGATACTGGGTGATCGTCTTCGTCCGTGCGAAGATCGCGTCGGTCAGCCCTTCGGGCGCCGGGCCGCCGGCGCCGATGTTGTACTTGATGCCGAAATCGCCATCCGGTCCGCCTGGATTGTGGCTCGCCGACAGGATGATACCACCAAACGCCTTGTGCTTGCGGATCACCGCCGAGGCGGCGGGGGTGGACAACAGCCCGCCTTGTCCCACCAGCACCCGGCCAAAACCCGCCGCCGCGGCCATCTTGAGCGCGATCTGGATCGCCTCGCGGTTATAAAACCGGCCATCGCCGCCGATCACCAAGGTGTGGCCCGCGAACCCCTCCAGGCTATCGAAGATCGCACCCACGAAGTTCGCCACATAGTGGGGCTGTTGGAACACCGGCACTTTCTTGCGCAGGCCCGAGGTGCCCGGCTTTTGGCCGTCGAACGGCGTCGTCGCGATAGTGAGGATCATGGGATGGTCTCAGCTGAGCGAATGGAAGAGGTCGGCATAGGCCTTCGCGCGCCGCTGCCAGGAGAGGTCGGATGTCATGCCGCGCTTCATCAGCCGGGTCCAGGCGGCCGTATCGGCGTGCAGTCGGCTCGCACGCACGATCGCCGCCTCCAGCGCCTCGCGGGTGACTGGCGAAAACTGCAAGCCCGTCGCCACCCCGGCCTCAAGGGCCGCATCGTTGGCGTCGATGATGGTGTCGGCAAGCCCGCCGACGCGGGCGACCACCGGCACGCAGCCATAGCGCAGGCCATACAGCTGGGTCAGCCCGCACGGCTCGAACCGCGAGGGCACCAGGATCGCGTCGGCGCCGGCCATCATGCGGTGTGAGAGCGCCTCATCGTAGCCAATGCGCACCGCTACCCGCCCCGGATGGGCCCGCGCCGCCGCGAGGAATGCGCCCTCAAGCGCCTGATCGCCCGAGCCGAGCAAGGCGAGCTTGCCCCCCGTCGACAACAGCGTCGGCAGCGCCTCGGCCAACAGGTCCATGCCCTTCTGCCAGGTGAGCCGACTGACAACGCAAAACAACAGCCCCTCGTCGAGCGTCAGCCCGAAGCTCTCATGCAGGGCCGCGCGGTTAGTCGTCCGCGCCTTCAGCCGCTTGTCGTCATAGGTCTTGGCCAAGGTCGTGTCGGTCGCCGGGTTCCAGATGTCGGCGTCGATCCCGTTGACAATGCCCGACACCACGCTCGCCCGCGCCCGGATGAGCCCATCAAGCCCCATGCCGCCTTCCGCGGTCATGATCTCGCGGGCATAGGTCGGGCTCACCGTGGTGATGCGGTCGGCATAGTGCAGGCCCGCCTTCAGATAGCCGACCATGCCGTAATATTCCACGCCATCGACCGCGAAGGCAGACGCCGGCAGGCCGAGCGAGGGAAACAGATCGGCCGGATACTGCCCCTGAAACGCAAGATTATGCACGGTGATGACCGAGCGCGGCCGGTGGCCGGGCTGGTGCGCCAGATACGCCGGCGCCATTGCCGCCTGCCAATCGTGCGCGTGCAGGAGATCGAACGCCGTGCCGCCAATGGCGCCCGACGCCACCTGTGCGCCCGCCTGGGCAAGCGCGGCAAAGCGGATCGGATTGTCGGGCCAGTCCGATCCGTTGGGCCCCAAATACGGATTGCCCGGCCGGTCATAAAGGTGCGGCGCGTCGACGACGATCACATCAAGCCCGCCCGCGCTGCCGCGGATGAGCCGGGTCGGCCCGCCATAATAGTGGTCGAACGCACCGATCTCGCTGCCACCCATGAGGGCGGCCATCACCGCGGGATAGCCGGGAATGACGGTGGTGACGGCGACGCCATGGCTGACGAGCGCCCCCGGGAGCGCGCCGACCACGTCGGCGAGCCCGCCGGTTTTCACAAGCGGGAAAGCCTCGGAGGCGACCGCCAGGACTTTGAGATCACTCATGATCAATCAGGTCTTCAGCGCATCGATCATGGATTGGGTGATCAGGCAGATGCCTGACGCGGTACGTCGGAACCGCTTGGCGTCAAGCTCGGGATCCTCGCCCACCACTAGGCCTTCGGGGATGTCCACCCCGCGATCAATCACCACCTTCTTCAAGTGCGCCGACCGGCCAACCGTGACATACGGCAACACCACCGCTTCTTCCATCGAGGCGAACGAATTGACCCGCACGCCGGTGAACAACAGCGAGCGCCGGAGCGCGGCGCCCGACACGATGCAGCCGCCTGATACCAGCGAAGCCACCGCCTGACCGCGTCGGCCCTCCACATCGTGCACGAACTTCGCCGGCGGCGTAATCTCCGCATAGGTCCAGATCGGCCACGCCTGGTCATAAAGATCAAGTGCGGGAACGACGTCGGTCAGGTCAATATTGGCCTCCCAATAGGCATCCACCGTGCCCACGTCGCGCCAATAGGCCTCCGTTTCCATGTCCGAGCGCACGCAGCTCTTGGAGAAGCGGTGCGCGATCGCCTTACCGTTCTTTACGATATGGGGAATGATATCCTTGCCGAAGTCGCGCGACGACTGCGGGTCGGCCGCATCGCGCTTCAATTCCTCGAACAGGAACTTTGTCTCGAACACATAGATGCCCATCGAGGCGAGCGCCATGTCGGGTCGCCCGGGGATCGCCGGCGGGTCCTTGGGCTTTTCGACAAACTGGATGATGCGGTCGGTCTCATCCACATGCATCACGCCGAAGCCGGTCGCTTCCATGCGCGGCACTTCCAGAACGCCGATTGTAACATCGGCATTCTTCTCCACGTGCTCGCGCAGCATCAATTCGTAGTCCATCTTGTAGATGTGGTCGCCCGCAAGGATCACAATGTGCTTGGGCGCGTAGCTTTCGATGATATCGATGTTTTGATACACCGCATCGGCCGTGCCGGCATACCATTGATCTTCCGAAACACGCTGCGAGGCGGGCAGAATATCAAAGCTTTCATTTCGCTCAGGCCGAAAGAAGCTCCAGCCTCGTTGCAAATGGCGGATCAGGGAGTGGGCTTTATACTGTGTGGCGACGCCAATACGTCTGATGCCGGAATTGAGCGCGTTTGAGAGCGCAAAATCGATGATGCGCGACTTGCCACCGAAGTAGACCGCCGGCTTCGCGCGCCGATCCGTCAACTCCATCAACCGACTGCCGCGCCCTCCCGCCAACACATAGGCCATCGCATCACGCGCCAACGGCGCCGACCACCCCGACTTGACCGTCATCCCTCACTCCCCACCACACCACGTCCCTGCGCGGTTTTGCGAAGTGTGCCCTGTTTATGCGGGGACGTCACGGGGGGAGTTTGGGGGTGGAGAGGATTTGGTCGAGGGCGGCAATCACGGCGGAAAGCTGTGCTGCGGGCAGCGACCGGACTGTTGGCGCGAAGGCCCGCAAGCGTGCAACGACGGTTGGGTCGAGATGTCCGAGCACGGTTGCGCGATAGCGCTTCAACTGGGCCGTTGTGTATCGAGGGACCATCGAAAAGCTAAACGCTGTTTTGCCGGTCGGCGACGCCGGAAGGCACGGCACGTCTCGATCGTCAACCACACAGCAGTCTTTGTAATTGGGATCCGAATTGAGGAATAAGAACTCGTGAGTGGAGCCATCTATTTTTAGGATGAGGCATAGATGGTATTTTCTGTAGCCAGCAATCGGAGCAAATATCTCAACTATATCGCCCGGTTTCATCGAGATTGTTTTTCATGGTCCTCGTTTAGAGATGCCGCGAAGCAAAGGCAAGATCTTGCGCCTTTTGCAAGTTGGGAACGTCAAACATTATCGCGTAGCTCATATTAAAGACGCGTCGGTTGGTGTCCGCC
>CALSBD010000123.1:0-7953 GCA_943373055.1 Rhizobium sp. Q54 | reverse complement strand
CACCAACGCCGACGCCACGGCGGCGCATTGCCCACTTAGACTTTAGGATTAAGGGTTCAACCTTATCGTGTCGCAAGTGCTGGACACGGATTGGGTAATCACCTTATGTTTGGACAAAGTCTAACCAACAAGACGTTTCGGGGTGGAATCGAATGGCGGGGAGCGTGCCTGGGAACGGGCAGCCCAAGGACATGATTGATCAGGCCCGAAGCGATCAATATCGCCTCGTGTCTCTGCTTTTGTCCGCCGCACCGTCGCAGGCCCTGCTTGAAGGCGTGGGTGAGTTGGCCGGCGACGACACCGCATTTGGTCAGGCGATCACCCATTTGGCTCGGGCCGCGCGGCAGACTTCAGTCGCCGACGTTGAGCGGGAATTCTTCGAGTTGTTTGTCGGCGTGGGGCGCGGCGAACTGTTGCCCTATGCGAGCTTTTATCAAACCGGCTTTCTGAACGAGCGCCCGCTTGCCGAGGTGCGCGCCGATCTGGCGCGACTTGGCGTCGCGCGCGCGGAAGGTCGTTATGAGCCCGAAGATCACATTGCGCTCCTGTTGGAGGTGATGGCTGATTTGACTGCGGGCGAGCTTGATGTCGGTCCCGAAGAGGACGCGGTGTTCTTCAATCGCCATGTGGCGCCGTGGGCCCCGCAGTTCTTCGATGACCTGGAAGTGGCGCCCAGCGCGCGATTCTACCGAGCCGTGGCCGATGTCGGCCGCTTATTGGTTGCCATTGAGGCGCGGGCGTTCTCGCTCGCCGCTTGAGACATAGCCGAGCGCGCCGTCCGGCGCGTCGGCGGGAGGAGGATGAGATGTCGAAGGATCAGGTGAACCCGATCAGCCGTCGAAAGTTCTTCGGTGTGGCGGTAACCGGCGCGGCGGCGACGACCATGGCGGTCGGCGGTGCGACGCCGACCTTTGCCGCGGAGACTGCCGATGAGCGCACCCGCGGTCGGTATAAGAAGACCGAGCACGTCGAAACCTTCTATCGCACCAATCGTTATTATCCCCGGGGGACCAAGTGATGCTTGTCAAGCGCAGGACCCGTGACGCGGCCTCCACCGGTCGCCTCTCGCAAATGGCCGCCAGCGTGGCTGCCAAGCCGATGGATCGCCGCAGCTTCCTGCGCGCCTCGGGCCTCACCGTCGGCGGCATCGCCGCGCTGGGATCGCTCGGCGCGGGCATGACCAAGCGCGTGGAGGCGGGCGCCTTCGACGCGGCTAAGCCCGTTGAGGTGAAGACCAACATCTGCACGCACTGCTCGGTGGGCTGCACAGTCAAGGCCGAAGTGCAAAACGGCGTGTGGGTCGGTCAAGAGCCGGCTTATGCCAGTCCGATCAACCGCGGCACCCACTGCGCCAAGGGCGCGTCGGTGCGCGAGCTCGTGCACGGCGACCGGCGCATCAAGTATCCGATGAAGAAAGTGGGCGGCCAGTGGCAGCGCATTTCGTGGGCGCAGGCGCTCGATGAAATCGCCGCCAAGCTGACCGAGACGCGGGCGAAGTCCGGCGCCGATTCGGTCTATCTGTTGGGCTCAGCGAAGTTCTCCAACGAGGGCGCGTACCTGTTCCGCAAGTTCGCGGCGTTCTGGGGCACCAATAACGTCGACCACCAGGCCCGCATCTGCCACTCGACCACCGTGGCGGGCGTGGCGAACACCTGGGGCTATGGCGCTCAGACCAACAGCTACAACGACATCCGTAACTCCAAGACGGTTGTCTTTTTGGGCTCCAATGCCGCCGAGGCGCACCCCGTCTCGCTGCAGCACATCCTGGAGGGCAAGGAGACCCAGCGCGCCAATGTCGTCGTGTTCGATCCGCGCTTCACCCGCACGGCGGCGCACGCGACCGAGTATGTCCGCTTCCGTCCGGGCACGGACATCGCCGTCATTCACGGCATGCTCTACCACATCTTCCAGAACGGCTGGGAGGACAAGCAGTTCATCGCCCAGCGCGTGCACGGCATGGACCAGGTGCGCAAGGTCGTCGAGGCTTACACGCCCGAGGTGGTCGAGAAGATCTGCGGCGTTGACGGCGCGACCTTGAAGCGCGTCGCCGAGAAGTTCGCCAAGGAGCGTCCTTCGACGTTCATTTGGTGCATGGGCGGCACGCAGCACACCGTGGGCACCGCCAACGTGCGCGCCTACAACATCCTTCTGCTCGCCACCGGCAACGTGGGCAGCGAAGGCACCGGCGCCAACATTTTCCGCGGCCACTGCAACGTGCAGGGCGCGACCGACTTCGGCCTCGATGTCGGCAACCTGCCGCTTTACTACGGCCTGGGCGCGGGCGCGTGGAAGCACTGGGCGCGGGTGTGGAACGTGCCGTACTCTTACTTCGTCAGCCGTTTTGACGCGGTGCCCGCCAAGGGCGGCCGCGAGGCGCGCACGGCGGAGAAGAACATGGAGGTGCCCGGCATCACCTCGACCCGCTGGTTCGACGCCGTGACGATCGACAAGGAGCAGATCGACCAGCAGGACAACATCAAGGCGATGATCGTGTTCGGCCATGGTGGTAACACCGTGCCGCGCATGCAGGACGCCCAGCGCGGCATGAATGCGCTTGACTTGCTCGTCGTTGCCGACCCGCATCCCACCACGTTCGCCGCGCTGCATTCGCGCACCGACAACACCTATCTCTTGCCGATCTGCACGCAGTTTGAGTGCTCGGGCTCGCGCACGGCGTCGAACCGCTCGGTGCAGTGGGGTGAGAAGGTGGTCGAGCCGATCTTTGAATCGGACAATGACTATGCCGTCATTTACGGCCTCTCCAAGCGTCTCGGCTTCGCGGACGAGATGTTCAAGAACTATGAGATGGTGCAGGGCAAGTATGGCCCCGAGCCGACGCCGGAATCGGTGCTGCGCGAGATCAACCGGGGTGGTTGGTCGACCGGCTACACTGGCCAGAGCCCGGAGCGCCTGAAGGCGCACATGAAGCATCAGGACAAGTTCGACCTGATCACCTTGCGTGCCAAGGCCGATGCCCCCGACGAGATCAAGGGCGACTATTATGGTCTGCCGTGGCCGTGCTGGGGCAAGCCGGAGCTGCGCCATCCGGGCACCCACATCCTCTACAACACCAACCTGCACCCGATGGAGGGCGGCGGCGCGTTCCGTCCGCGCTTCGGCCTGGAGCGCGAGGGGCAGACCCTGCTCGCCGAGGGCAGCTGGCCCAAGGGATCGGAGATCCAGGACGGCTATCCGGAGTTCACCTACGCGCTGTTGCAAAAGCTCGGTTGGGACGTCGATCTGACGCCCGAAGAGCTCGCCGTGATCCAGCAGATCGGCAACAATGATCCGGCCGCCATGGGCGCCGTGTCCTGGTCGATCGACCTGTCGGGCGGCATTCAGCGGGTGGCGCTCAAGCATGGCTGCGTGCCGTTTGGCAACGGTAAGGCCCGCGCTGTGGCGTGGAACCTGCCGGACCCGATCCCGGTGCACCGCGAGCCGATCTATTCGGCCCGTCCGGAGCTGGTGGCTCAGTATCCCACCAACAAGGACGGTCGTCAGCAACGCATGCCCAATATTGGCGCGACGCTGCAGGCCGACGTGGTCAAGCGGAAGGTGGCGGAGCAGTTCCCCATCATCCTCACCTCCGGCCGCTTGGTGGAGTACGAGGGCGGTGGCGAAGAAACCCGTTCCAACCCCTGGCTCGCCGAGCTGCAGCAGGACATGTTCGTCGAGATCAACCCGGCCGACGCCAAGGCGCGCAACATCGTCGATGGCGGTTGGGTCTGGGTGACCGGTCCGGAAGGCGGCTCGAAGGCGCGCATGAAGGCGCTCGTCACCGAGCGCGTGGCGAAGGGCGTGGCGTTCATGCCGTTCCACTTCGCCGGATGGTTCCAAGGGGTGGACCAGCGGGCCAACTACCCGCAAGGCACCGACCCGATCGTCTTGGGCGAATCGGTCAACGTGATCACCACCTATGGCTATGACCCCGTGACCGGCATGCACGAGGGCAAAGTCACCCTTTGCCAAATCGCGGCCGCGTAAGGGAGGACATCGACAATGGCACGTATGAAATTCCTGTGTGATGCGGACCGCTGCATCGAGTGCAATGCCTGCGTCACGGCGTGCAAGAACGAGCACGAAGTGCCGTGGGGCATCAACCGGCGCCGCGTCGTCACCATCAATGACGGCCTGCCGGGCGAACGCTCGGTGTCGATGGCGTGCATGCACTGCACCGACGCGCCCTGCGCGGCGGTGTGCCCGGTGAAGTGCTTCTACACCACCGCCGATGCGGTCGTGCTGCACAACAAGGACACCTGCATCGGCTGCGGTTACTGCTCCTATGCCTGCCCGTTCGGCGCGCCGCAGTATCCGCAGACGGCCAACTTCGGCACCCGCGGCAAGATGGACAAGTGCACCTATTGCTCGGGCGGTCCGGAAGCGGACATGTCGAAGGAAGAGTACGTCAAGTACGGCTCCAACCGTCTGGCCGAGGGCAAGCTGCCGCTGTGCGCGGAGATGTGCTCGACGAAGGCGCTTTTGGCCGGTGACGGCGACATCATCGCCGAGATCTATCGCGAGCGCGTGGTCACCCGTGGCTACGGGTCGGGCGCTTGGGGTTGGCGGACCGCCTACGGCGCGACCGTGAACGTGTGAGGGGACGAGACATGACAAACCTATTCACACGGATCGCCATCGCGCTGACGTTGGTGCTTGGCCTGGCGTTCGCCGCGCCGATGGCGCAGGCGCAGGTCAATCCGACCGAGAAGTCGGTGACGGAAGACGCCCTGTTCAAGGCGCTGGGCACCAACGCTCCGGTTGCCGGCCGCATCACGATCCCCGACAGCAACGCCGGGTATTTGATCAAGCCGGAGAACAAATCGTGGGCCGCCCTGCAAGGCGACACGCTGCATCTGTTGTCGATCGTGGCCGTCGTCGGCATGATCGTGTTGCTGGCGATCTTCTACATGGTGCGCGGCAAGATCCGCATCGATAGCGGGCTGTCGGGTCGCAAGATCCTGCGCTTCAACGCCGTGGAGCGGTTTGCGCACTGGACGCTGGCTTCGACCTTCATCGTGCTTGCCTTGACGGGTCTCAACATCATCATCGGCAAGACGGTGATCCTGCCGATCGTTGGCGAGGCAGCCTTCGGCACGCTGAGCGCCTGGGGCAAGATCGCGCACAACTATCTGGCTTGGCCGTTTATGATCTCGCTCGTGATGATCGTCGCGCTGTGGGTCGTGCACAACATCCCCAGCAAGGTCGACATCGAGTGGATAAAGGTGGGGGGTGGCCTTCTGAAGAAGGGCGTGCACCCGCCGGCCAAGAAGTTCAACGCGGGCCAGAAGGTGATCTTCTGGACGGTTGTTCTGGGTGGCGCGGCGCTCTCCTACACCGGCATCATGCTGTTGTTCCCGGCTGAGGCGGGCTCATTCGTCAACTGGCAGTTCTACCAGACCCTGCATGCCCTGACCGCCGCGGTGCTGTCGGCGATCGTGATCGCCCACATCTATATCGGCTCGGTCGGTATGGAAGGCGCGTTCGATGCCATGGGCTCGGGCGAGGTCGACGAGAACTGGGCGAAAGAGCACCACAAGCTGTGGGTCGAGGAAGTCAAGGGCGGCTATGCGGGCAAGGCGCCGGCAGCCTCGCCGGCCGAGTGAGATGAACGCCCGCGCGGCGGGCTTGAGGATCGCCTCAAGCGGACCGTTCGGGCGTTGACACCAATCCGGGCCAACGTCGTCCCAGCGGACGGGTTGGCCCGCCTGTTTGGAGACATAAGGGTCTATCGTGGCTGAGCTGTCCGACGACGCGGTGCGCGGCGCGCTTGAAGGGCTGTGTTTGCCCGATGGCACGCCGCTCGTAGGATCGGGTCGTTTGAGCGGCCTGGGCCTGACGGGCAGCCGCGTCACCGTCTCGATCCTGACCAGTCCAACCGAGGCTGCGTCGCTCGCGGGCCTGCGTGACGAGGCGGAGGC
Source organism: Rhizobium sp. Q54 (assembly GCA_943373055.1). GTDB lineage: Bacteria > Pseudomonadota > Alphaproteobacteria > Rhizobiales > Ancalomicrobiaceae > CALSBD01. The sequence goes on along the minus strand of CALSBD010000123.1, from coordinate 2,035 downwards.
GCGCTTGCGCCGGCTACCCGGCGTGACGAGCGCGTTCGTGGTGCTCACCGCCGAGACAGCCGGTGGCGCGGCGCCGGCGCCGAAGCCCGCGGCGAGCGCGCCATTCAGTCCGGCGGGTGCAAAGCCCAACAAAGTCGATCCGCTGGCGAGTGTTCGCCACGTCATCGCGGTCGCCTCGGGCAAGGGCGGCGTTGGCAAGTCAACGACGACGGTCAATTTGGCACTCGCGCTCGTCGCCGAAGGCTACAGCGTCGGCGTGCTCGACGCCGACATCTACGGCCCATCGCTACCCACTTTGCTTGGCCTTCACGGCAAGCCGGCCGCCGCGGACCGCAAGCTTAAGCCGATGCAGGCCTTTGGGCTCAAGGCGATGTCGATGGGCCTGTTGGTTGACGCCGAAACCGCCATGGTGTGGCGCGGGCCCATGGTCATGTCGGCGATCACGCAAATGATGGCCGATGTCGAGTGGGGCGCGCTTGATGTGCTGCTGGTCGACATGCCGCCGGGCACCGGCGACGCGCAGCTCGCGCTCGCCCAGGGCACGTCGTTGTCAGGCGCGGTGATTGTGTCGACGCCGCAGGATTTGTCCCTGATTGACGCGCGGCGCGGCATCACCATGTTCAAGAAGGTCGACGTGCCGATCCTGGGGATCGTTGAGAACATGTCGCACTTCATTTGCCCCGATTGCGGTGGCCACCACGCCATCTTTGGCGAGGGGGGAGCCAAGGTCGAGGCGGCGCGGCTTCAGGTGCCGTTTCTGGGCGCGATCCCCTTGACGATGGATCTGCGTGCGGCCTCCGATGCCGGCCAGCCGGTCACCGCCCGCGACCCGGATGGGACGCTGGGCCTCATCTATCGACAGATCGCCCGCGCCATGATGGCCGGGCTGACATCCCATGTGCGAGCGGCCCGGCCGCACCGCAGCTAACCGAAGGAGACTGACCCATGAAAGCGTTTTTGATGGCCGTGGTGTTTGCCGTCGTGGTCGCGTTCGGCGCCTCGCAGGTGCTCAACACCACCTATCAGACCCCGTCCTATGCCGCCTTCCAGACCGAAGGGGCCAAGGTGACGGATCCCGGCCAAAACCTGATCGCCAATTGACCATCGGCCGCGTGCGCATGAGGCGTTGGCTGTGGGGTATCGGCCTGGCGGCGGGGCTGGCGATGGCTGCCGGCGGGCTGCCCGCCGGAGCGCAAGACTTGAGCGGCCATGGCGGTCCCGTCAGCGCGCTGGCGTCGGATGGGACGCGCCTCGTTTCGGGCGGTTTTGACGGCCGGGCGATCCACTGGGATCCGACTGGCCAACGCGCGCTGAGTGTCGTGCGTTTTCACGATGGCAATGTCACCGCGGTGGCGCTGTTGCCCGATGGGCGGTTTGTGACCGCTGGGCAAGATGGCCGCATCGCCGTGTGGGATGACGCGGCGCGTCAGCCCTTGTTCCAGACCGAACGCGGCACTTCGCCGATCTCCGCGCTCGCGGTCGCGCCGTCTGGCGCGGTGATCGCGGCGGGGGCATGGACGGGGCGGGTCACGCGGATCGACTTGGCGACCGGCGCAACCGTGAGCGAACAGGCGCATGCGGATCGGGTCACCGGGCTCGCGTTTTTGCCTTCGGGCGACCTCGTCTCCGTGGGCGCGGATCTGCGCTTCAATCGGCTCGACAATCAACTGGGGCAAAAGGCGCGGGCCGGGCTGGCCGACATCCCCAATGGCTTGGCCGCGGTGGGTGATCGGCTGGCGGTGGTGTTCGCCGAGGGCGCGGTGCGGCTGCTATCGGCCGATGGCGCGCCGCAGCCGGAGCGCTTTTTGACCGAGCGCCCGCTGATCGCGGTGGCCGCGCGCGGCGATACGGTCGCCGCGTCGGCGATTGACGGCTCGATCTGGCTCTTGGAAGCCACCACCTTGCAACGGCGAGCGCAAATCGCTGGCGCGCGTGGCCCGGTGTGGGGACTTGCCCTGTGGCAGGACGCGCTGTTTGCGGCCGGCATGGCCGGCACGATCCGGCGCTACGCGGCGCGCGATGGCCGCGCGCTTGG
>CALSBD010000122.1:0-7993 GCA_943373055.1 Rhizobium sp. Q54 | reverse complement strand
TATAAATAAATCTCTCTTCCTTCTCCCCTTGTGGGAGAAGGTGCCCCGAAGGAGCGGATGAGGGGTGCCGTTTGACTTGCGTTAATTATGAATTTTTGCTTGAACTCGTTGCTTCCCCTCATCCGTCGCTTCGCGACACCTTCTCCCGCAAGGGGAGAAGGGAGACATGAAATACTTACCACGAGATTTTTGCTGAGCCGGGCATGTGGAATGCTTGAAACTCGCCGCACCCAACCCTCACCCCGCCCGCGCCTCCGCCACTGGCCGCAATCGCCTTTTGTGCCGATACACCGTGCGGGCATGGACGTTGGCGAGTTTGGCGGTTGTTTCGATTGAGTGGCCGGCCGCGAGGGCGGAGCGGATGAGGTGGCGGGTGGTGGCCGCGCGGGCGGTGGGGCCAATTGGCACCAGGATAAGCTCGCCCCCGCGACCGGCCGCAAGATGTTGTGCCGCCTCAAGACCGATCAGATCGACCAGCCAATGATCCGCCCTCACCGCCTTGGGCACCGTGAAGCGCGTGCCCCCGCGCGCGGCGGCCAGGGCCAGCGCCCGCTCGCGGCCGGCAAGGGTGGCAATCTCGTCCAGCAATCCCGGCAAGGGCGGCTCACTCATGAAACGGCTCCTTCAAACACGGGGGCGCCCGCGCGCGGCCAGCCGTGGCCACGCGGCCCCATGCCCCTTTACGGCGGGCGCGAGCGACAGGTGGGGATCAGGCGGCGGTCGCGTGCGGCGCGGCGGCCGAGGGCCGGTGCGTCCGCGCGCCAACCGGCCGCTCAGCGCCGGACGCCATCACGCGGCATTGGGCGGACCGCAGGGCGGTGAGCGCGCGCGACAACGCGAGATCCGCATCACGCGCCCGCCGCGTGCCGCGCGCCAGCGCCGCGGCGTCAGCACTGGTCAACACCGCGTCGACCGCGTCAACCAGCCGGTCGAGCACCGCGCCGCGCGCCAGCGCGCGGGTCTCCGGCGGCATCGCCTCTGGCTCAAGAGGCTGGGCGGTTTCAAGCAGCGGCGCGAGGCCCGCCTCAAGACGTGCCACCGCCGCGACAGTTTCAGCATCGTCGGCGGCCAACAGGGCGTCGATCACCCGGCAATTGTGCAAGATGGTGGTGTGATCGCGCCCGCCCATCTGCCGGCCGATCTGCGGCAAGGACAGGCTGGTGTGCCGCCGCGCGAGCCAGATCACCAGCGCGCGCGCACGGCACACCGGCTTTGAGCGGCGCACGGAGACCATCTCCTGCCAGCTCACCGGCCGCCCGGTGGCCTCGCTCCACGCTTCCACGACGGCGGAAATGGATCGAACAGTCAGCATCACACACTCCTCGGCATCATCGATCTCGCGGTGGCATGACAACGCGCCGGCGCAAGCCGCGTGGCGAAGGCCTGTCGAACCGGAGGCCCGGCGCTTGCACGCCCCAACCGCCATCCCGTCCGTCCTGACCGCTCCATCACAGGCGCATTACACAATCAAAAGCTTTAGCACGCCGTCATGTTTCCAAAAAGGTGTCTAATAATTTCGTCGACGTCAAGATGCGTGTTGATTTTTCATGCGGGATTGTCGAATGTTTTATTCATGACATCGGCCCATTCCCGAGGCGAAAGGCGCGGATCAGCAGCATGGCTCGCCCGGTTTTTCCAGCGCTGAGCGCGGCGCGTGATCGATTGGGGGTTGGTGGCGGCCAGCCGACCGATTTTCACGATCGCTTGCGCGCGCTGGTCGGCGACCAATCGATCCGTGAGTACGCCAAGCGCCTTGGCGTCAATTATCAAACCGTCGCCAACTATCTCACCGGCACCACCGAGCCGAACCGCGCGGTGCTGGATCGCATTGCCCAGCTCCATGGCGTGCGGCTTGACTGGCTGGTCGCCGGCCGCGGCCCCATGCGCGATGGCGCCGAGACGGCCGATCCGGTGGCCGCGCCAGAGGCGTCCGCGCCGCTGGTGCGCCGGTTCGGCGTGGAGCCGGTTGGTTGGGGCGGTGAGATCGTCCAGGTGCCGGTCTATGAGGTGCGCGTCTCGGCCGGCCCCGGCAGTGGCCTGGCGGAGGAGCGCCCGACCGACTTCATGGCCTTCGACCATCGGTTTTTGGCCCAGATCCGCGCCAATCCGGCCTCGCTGGTGGTGGTGTCCGTCTCCGGCGACAGCGCCGAGCCGACGCTGGAGGAAGGCTCGCTGGTGCTCGTCGATCGCTCGCGCACGCAGCCGCGCGACGGCGGGCTCTATGTGCTGCGCATTGGCGACGATCTCTTCTTAAAGCGCGTGCAGCCGCTCGCCTCCGGCGGCTTGCGCCTGATCTCCGACAATCCGGTGTATCCGCCCGACGAAGTCAGCGAGGCCGATTTGCCCCGCGTCCACATCATCGGCCGCGTCGCTTGGCCCCCCGTTCCCGCCCGGCGATAGTTGCTGCATTCGATCGTCGACGAAAATTGTCGGCACAGAGTCCGACTTTCGACTCACCGACGGTACGCACTGCGTCATCCGCGCAGTACTTGGCCGCATCTAAGAAACATCCGATTTATCGTCGCCAATACGCAATACACCCAGCAAAACAAACTCTCTAATTTAATAACTTTAAATTGCATATATGGCTAACCACCTGTTGCGGGCTTTGAGCAAAATTCTCGAAATATTTGATAAGCTTAAACGAGAAATTAGCTTACTGAGCGGAAATTCCCAACTCTTTGCCTTCAATCACCATTTGGTTGTCATGTGCAAAACAACAATTCATTGTTATATCCAGTCTCAGCAAGTTGAGATTATCAAGAAAACAGTCTTCTTGGTGTCGGGAGGTCGTCGCATGTCGTTCATTTTGATCAAAGGAATGTTCGCTCCATCGCTTGGTGTACCGGATGGGGACTCCGTGCGGTTTATTCCAGAGTCCGCAGATCCGCTCTTCAGGCTTAAGCAACAAGGGAGAGGCCCCAAAATAAGCCAGAGCAATGGAAGTGTTCAGCTTCGGTATGAAGCCATTGATACAATGGAAAAGGCAGCAAAACCTCCATTCCCTCTGATGGCGCGCGACTTTAACCTTGAAAGCCTTGGCACCCGGCATCAGGGTCCAGAAGTCCCCGGTTACATTTTATCCCGCTCATTGGACAAGAACGGTCGCCCAATTTGCTTTGCGTTCAAAGGTGAAGCGCCCGATACGCATGGTTCAACCTTCTATCTTGATGAGACTCACGTTACGGAGTCGGTGAACTACAAGCTGGCCGCCGGGGGATGGGCCTATCCCATGTACTATGACACTCTCTTCGCCAATCTTCGAAGCGCGTTTAGCGCGGCAGTCGGGACTGCGAGGGCAAGCAAGATTGGTGTTTGGGAAGAGGACGCAAGCGCGCACCTGACATGGACTGGAGATGTCAGTTCTCTGCCGCCGGTCTTCCCAAAACTGTGGCGACGCATCCAAGAATATGTTGGCAATGCCGACTATTTCGACGTGACCGCGCCCATGCGCAATCTCAAAGCTTACATTGAGGACGAGAAGCCGGAGCGCGTTTTGATCCTGAGCGCCGGGCATGTAACCGGGTTCGACAATACAATTGAGACCACGGACACGACGGTTTCGCTGAAGATCGACCCGACCGAGATGATTTTTCAGCCGTAAGGGCCACTGAAGCGGCGACGGCTTAAAAGCGAGTCAGCGGCAGCGTGCTGCAACTTCGTGGGCAAAGCTGCTCTTCACTGTCCTTATCGACACTCGAACCGACCGCTACATTACTATTAGCGGTCGGCTCATAGTTCAGGCCGAAATCGAGGCTTGGGCTCAAAAAGGGCGATGTGCCTCATTTAAAACCACAGGCGTTCAGCCGCCCTCAAGCCGCTGCCTCTGTCGTGGCTCCGACGATGCGGACGATGTCGGCCATGATGTCGTTGAGCTGGAAGTCCTTGGGCGTATAGACCGCCGCGACGCCATAGCCCTTGAGCTGCTGGGCATCCTCCGGCGGGATGATGCCGCCGACGATGACCGGCAGGTCTCCGAGCCCCTGAGCGCGCATGCGCTCCATCACGTCCTTTACGAGCGCGAGGTGCGAGCCCGACAGGATCGACAGGCCCACCACATGGACGCCCTCTTCCAGCGCGGCATTGACGATTTGCGCCGGGGTCAGGCGGATGCCCTCATAGACCACCTCCATGCCCGCGTCGCGCGCGCGCACGGCAATCTGCTCGGCGCCATTGGAGTGACCGTCTAAACCCGGCTTGCCCACGAGGAACTTCAACCGCCGCCCAAGCTTCGCCGACACGAGATCGACCTCGGCACGCACCTTGGCAAGGTCGCCCCCCGATTCGCGCGCCGCGCGGCCCACGCCGGTCGGCGCCCGATATTCGCCAAACACTTCGCGCAGCGTGCCGCCCCATTCGCCCGTGGTGACGCCCGCCTTGGCGCACGCGATCGACGGCTCCATGATGTTGGTGCCCTCGGCCGCCGCCCGGCGCAGAGCCTCCAGCGCGCTTGCCACGGCTTGGCCGTCGCGCGCCTCGCGCCACGCCTTCAGCCGCTCGATCTGTTCGGCCTCCACCGCCGGATCAACGGTCAGGATCGAGCCGTCACCAGTGGTCAGCGGCGAGGGTTCGGTCTCCGTCCACCGGTTGACGCCGACCACCACCTGGCTGCCGGCCTCAATGCCTTCGAGCCGCTTGGTGTTCGATTCCACCAGCTTTTGCTTCATGTAGCTCGATTCGATCGCCGCGATCGCCCCGCCCATCGCATCGATGCGGGCGATCTCCTCGCGCGCCTCGACCTTCAGCGCCTCCACCTTGGCCGCGATTTCATGGCTGCCGTCGAAGATGTCGCCAAACTCCAACAGGTCGGTCTCATAGGCCAACACCTGCTGGAGGCGCAGCGACCACTGCTGATCCCACGGCCGCGGCAGACCGAGCGCCTCATTCCACGCCGGCAATTGCAGCGCCCGGCAGCGCGCCTTCTTCGACATCGTGACGGCAAGTGCCTCGATGAGGATGCGGTAGACGTTGTTTTCCGGCTGCTGCTCGGTCAGCCCGAGCGAATTGACCTGCACGCCATAGCGAAACAGCTTCTGCTTGGGATCGGTGACGCCATAGCGCGCCTCGACGATCTCCTCCCACAGCTCGGTGAACGCGCGCATCTTGCACATCTCCGTCACGAACCGCATGCCGGCATTGACGAAAAACGAGATGCGCCCGACCACCTCGCCGAACGCCGCGGCCGGCACCTCGCCCGACGCCTTGACGGTGTCGAGGATGGCAATGGCATTGGCGAGCGCGAACGCGAGCTCCTGCACCGGCGTCGCGCCGGCCTCTTGCAGGTGATAGGAGCACACGTTCATCGGGTTCCACTTCGGCATCTGCGTCGTGGTGTAGATGATGGTGTCCTTGGTGAGCCGCATGGACGGCGCGGGCGGAAACACATAGGTGCCGCGCGAGAGATATTCCTTGATGATGTCGTTCTGCGTGGTGCCGCTGAGGGCTTCCCGTGGGGTGCCCTGCTCGTCCGCCACCGCGATATAAAGCGCCAACAACCACGCCGCACAGGCATTGATCGTCATCGAGGTGTTCATCTCGGACAGCGGGATGTCCTGAAACAGCGTGCGCATGTCGCCTAAGTGCGAGATCGGCACGCCGACCTTGCCCACTTCGCCGCGCGCCAGCACGTGGTCGCTGTCATAGCCCGTCTGGGTCGGCAAATCGAAAGCGACCGACAGACCGGTCTGGCCCTTCTTCAGGTTCGCCCGATACAGCTCATTGGACTTGGCCGCCGTGGAGTGCCCCGCATAGGTGCGAAAAATCCACGGCTTATCCCGCTTCACCTCGACCATCGATCGCTCCTTTTCACCCATCCGGCCATACGTCGGCATCCTGATGTCATCACATAGAGCGTGACGCGGCGAGTGTCTTTAGTCCGTTTGGTGGGGTGGGGCGTGGGAAGGGGTGTTTGGGCCGCGCTTTAGGTTACCACGGCGTCACATCCGGCGCCGGAAGCGGTGGTTTGTCGCCAGCCAGCCAAGCATCCATCCAGGCGGATACCTGTTCGAACGAATGACCGATGCCTGCCCGTCACTCGAAAATGAATTGACATTCATCTGAATGAATGCTCATTCATTTGCATGAACACACTCAAGGACAAATTGGCGCTGAGCCGTCGGGCGCATATTGCGGAGGCGGCTTTGGCGGTGTTTGCGGCCAAGGGCTATCACCGGGCCACCATTCGCGATGTCGCCTACGCGGCCGGCGTGGCGGACGGGACGATCTATGCGAGCTTCGCCAACAAGGAGGCGCTGCTGTTGGCGTTGCTGGATCCGTTGGACGAGCTGGCCACAGCCGAGGCCACGCCGCCGGACGCCCGCGTGCCCGCCGACGTTGCTGGAGAACTGCGCACGCGGCTGACCGAGCGGTTCGCCGCGCTCACGCCGCAGCGGCTGGATGCGCTGCGCGTGGTGCTCTCCGAGGTGCTCGTGACGCCAGATTTGCGCGCCCTGTTCTTGGAGCGGATTGTCAAGCCGACCTATACGCTGCCCGTGCCCGGCTTCGCCGCGCTGCATGCCGGCGGCCAGATCAACGCACCCGACCCAGCCTTCACCGCGCGGGCACTCACCGCCAGCGTGCTCGGCTTCGTGATGTTGCGCCTGTTGGGCGATCCCCAGACGGAGAAGAGCTGGGGCCCGGTGCCCGACCAGCTCGCCGATCTCCTCCTGGACGGGCTTATGCCCCGCGCCCCAGCCACATTGACGGCCACACCCACGCCGACACCCACGCCAGGCGAAGGGGCGGACCCATGAGCTATGACTTTTCGTCCGTCCGCATCCATGAGCGCCGGTTCAAGCAGGATCCTGACGGATTTTACGCCTGGATGCGCGCCGAGGCGCCCATTGGCAAGGTGCGGCTGCCGCTCGTGAAAGAAGCGTGGATCGTCGCGCGCCATGCCGATGTCGCCGGGCTCTTGAAAGACCCGCGTCTCGCCAAAGACCGGGCCAATGCGCCGCCCCCGCCGGGCCTGCCGGCTCGCCCCCCGCTGCAGCGGCTGTTCGCACCCCTCATGAACGGCATGCTCGATAAGGACGATCCCGACCACACCCGCCTGCGCCGTCTTGCCCAAGCCGCCTTCACGCCCAAACGGGTTGCCCTCCTCACCGATCAAATCGCGGCCATCAGCGAGGAGTTGATCCACCGGCTTAAGGGGCGCACCCAATTTGATCTGATCGCCGACTATGCGCTGCCGTTGCCGGTCATTGTGATCTCGCGCCTGTTGGGCGTGCCGGCCGCGGATCAATCGCGCTTCATCCGCGGCTCGAAGGCGCTCATCAGCGTGGCGCAGTCGCCGCTTGCCGCGGTGGTCGGGGTGCCGCGCATCCTCGGCTTCATGCGCTTCATCCGTGGCCTCATCGCTGCCCGCCGCGCCGCCCCGCGCGACGACCTCATCAGCGCCCTGGTCGAGGCGCAAGCCGATGGCGCGGTGCTGAACGATGACGAGCTGTTGTCCATGGTCATCCTCCTGTTGACCGCCGGCCACGAGACCACTACCAATCTGATCGGCAATGGCATGGTCGCGCTGATGGCCCATCCCGCCGAGGCCGATCGCCTGCGCGCCGAGCCCGGCCTCATCGACAGCGCCGTGGAAGAGCTCTTGCGCTTCGCGCCGCCGGTCGAAACCTCCACCTTGCGATATGCGCGCGAGGACCTCACGATTGCCGGAACGACGATCCGCCGTGGCGAGGCCGTGGTCGGGTTGATCGGCTCGGCCAATCGGGATGCCGCGCAGTTTGCCGATCCCGACCGGTTGGACCTGACGCGCGCGGCCAATCGACATCTCACCTTCGGGATGGGCGGCCATTATTGCCTGGGTGCGCCGCTGGCCCGCCTGGAAGGCCGCATCGCTTTGCCCGCCCTCCTCACCGCTTTTCCCACCTTGCGCTCACTCACACCCACCGCCGATCTCGCCTGGCGCCCCGGTCTGATCCTGCGCGGGCTGGAGCGCTTGCCGGTGCAGGTCTAAAGCCTCGCTTCCGCGGGCATTCGTGAG
>CALSBD010000121.1:0-7995 GCA_943373055.1 Rhizobium sp. Q54 | reverse complement strand
GGAAGCCAAGAACGGCAAGCTGCCGGACGGCTGCTGCGTGGCGATGAACTCCGGTTGGGGCAAGTTCGTCACCGACCCGGCGAAGTTCACCGGCAAGGACGCCGCCGGTGTGTTCCACTTCCCCGGTTTCTCGCCTGAAGCCACGATGTTCATGATGAAGGAGCGGTCCGTGCTCGGCATGGCCGTTGACACGCTTTCGCTCGATCATGGCCCCTCGAAGGACTTCAAAACCCACTATGCGTGGCTGCCCTCGGGCCGCTTTGGGCTGGAAAATGTTGCAAACCTCGACGCGGTGCCCGCCGTCGGCGCGACCCTTGTCATTGGCCAGCCCAAGGTGAAGGACGCCACCGGTGGCCCCAGCCGCCTGATCGCGCTGGTCTGACCCGGGCTCGCCAGAGCTTTGGTGATCTCACGCCACCGTGGTTCGCCACGGTGGCGTTTTCGTCACAGGTCGAAGTGACCCTTAGGGAGGCGATTGACCATTTGCAGACGCCGCAATGTGGTCTAGCGTGCGCGTGGCGGAATGGGTCGCGAGGCAGGGGGCAATTGCCTCGCGACGGATCGCAAGAGGGATGTATCCGATGATGAGCGTGTTTGGAGCGTCCAGCGGTGGACGCCGCTGGCTGTCGTTTGGCCGGTCAACGTCTGGTTCGGATCCCGCAAGCATTTGCAAAAGCGCGACCCAGATGATGGCGGCGTATTTCGTCGCTGCCCTGCTTGCGCTGGTCGGCCTCAGCCTCACGATCGATCCGGTCGCCGCGCAAAAGGCGTTCCAGCGCGACGATCTGGCGTCCGATGCCGGTCGGCTTGAAGCGCAAGTACGAGCCTCCGCCAAGCCGCCGGCCGGGCGCACCGCCGCGCAGCTTTTGGCCGATGGCACGGCCGCGTTTGATCGCGGCGATCCACGCGTCGCGCAGGAGTTCTTCTGGTCCGCTGCCGCCCTTCAGCCACAAAACTGGCAGGCCTGGGCCGGTATCGCCAATTCCGCCGCGGCGATTGAACCGCGTGATTATTCCGAGCGCTGGGCGCTCCAAGAGCGGGCGACCGCGGCCGGCTATCTTGCCTATCAGCGCGCGCGCTCCAAGGCCGACGAAGCCGCCGCGCTGTCCAGCCTCGCCAATGGGTTTGCGATCCGTGAGATGTGGCGGCCGGCCCTGACCGCCTACAAGCTCTCGCTGTCCTTGGAAGACAATGACGAGGTGCGCTCCACCTATGAGGGCCTGCGCGCCGAACATGGCTTCCGTATCACCGACTACAAGGTTGATTCGGACAGCGCCTCACCGCGCGTGTGCTTCCAACTCTCCGAGCCGCTCGCCCGCACGGTGACGGACTACACCCCGTATGTGGTGGTGCAAGGGGCTGACAAGCCGGCAATCGTGCCCGACAGCACGCAGCTGTGCGTGGAGGGCCTGGAACACGGCAAGCGCTATGCGATCGTCGTCCGCAAGGGCCTGCCGTCTTCGGTCGATGAGGAGCTCCTTGAGAACGCCGATTTTGACATCTACGTCCGTGATCGCGCGCCGCAAGTCCGCTTCACCGGCCGCAACTATGTGCTGCCGCGCACCGCGCAAGAGGGCATTCCCGTCGTCACGGTCAATACCGAGGCCGTCACGCTGGACGTCTATCGGATCAGTGACCGCAACATCCTGGAGGCGATCCGCAGCGAGACCTTCTTAAAGGCACTGTCGGGTTATCAGGCCAAGGAGATTGCTGAGACCCGTGGCAAGCTTGCCTGGACGGGCACGCTGGAGACCACCCGCGAAACCAATAAGGACGTCATCACCGCCTTCCCGGTTTTGGACGCCATCAAGACCATTGAGCCGGGTGTCTATGTGATGACCGCGGTGCCGGGCGTGCGCTCGCCCGATGCCGATGGTAGCGGTGACGACGAATGGAACGATCGCGCGACCCAGTGGTTCGTCGTCTCCGACCTCGGCCTCACCGCCATATCGGGCCAAGACGGCCTCCACGTGTTCGCCAAATCATTGGCCGATGCCAAGCCGATGGGTGGGCTCGATCTGGAACTCGTCGCCAAGAACAACGACGTTTTGGCCCGTGGCCGCTCCGACGATGCCGGCTACATTCGCTTCGATCCCGGCCTCTCGCGCGGCACCGGTGGGCTTGCCCCCGGCCTGTTGATCGCCCGCTCGTCGCAAGGCGACTATGCGTTCCTTGACCTGCAGCAGACGGCCTTCGACCTTGCGGATCGTGGTGTCGAGGGGCGCCCGGCGCCCGGACCGCTTGATGCGTTCGTCGCGCCCGAGCGCGGCGTTTATCGCTCCGGCGAGACGGTCTACGCCACCATCCTATTGCGTGATGCCAAGGGGGCAGGGGCGTCAGATATCCCCGTCACCGCGGTTGTTCAGCGCCCCGATGGTGTCGAATACCGCCGCTTTGTGTTGTCCGACGAAGGGGCCGGCGGCCGGGCCCTGTCGGTGCCGCTGTTGTCAAATGCCCAACGCGGCACTTGGCGCATTGTCGCCTACACCGATCCCAAGCGGCCGGCGCTCGGCGAGGCGACGTTCCTGGTCGAGGACTACGTACCGGAGCGGCTCGATGTGACGCTCACCCCGGTTGAGCCGGTGTTGCGCACCGGTGCGCCGGCGGACATCGATATCGTCGCGCGGTATCTGTTCGGGACCGCAGGGGCCGATTTGCCGATCTCCGGCGAAGTGTCGGTCTCCGTTGCCGAGGAACCGACCATCCCGGGCCTGGACGGGTATAGCTATGGCCTCGACGACGAGAGTGTCGAGCCGGTGACGTCGGAAATCACGCTTGACACCAAGACGGACGCGGCTGGCAAGGCGCGCGTCTCTGTCGAGGTGCCCACGCTTGAAACCTCGCGTCCGACGTCGGCTAAGATCAAGCTGCGCGTCGCCGAGCTCGGCGGGCGCGCGGTCGAGCGGTCGGTCACCTTGCCGATCGTGCCGGAAAATCCGGTGATCGCCATCCGACCGACCTTCGACACCGCCACCCTGGTTGCCGGCGCCAACGCCACCTTTGATGTGGTCATGGTGCGCCCCGACGGCACGCGGATCGCCGCGACGGGTTTGACCTATGAGCTGAAGAAAATCGACACCCGCTGGACCTGGTTCAACCAGGAAGGCCGCTGGGACTATGAGAAGATCACCACCGCTCGCCGCTTGAGCGATGGCACACTTACGGTCACCGCCGACGCCCCCGGCAAGCTCAGCTTCCCGATGGAATGGGGCGACTATCGGCTAGAGATCCGCGACCCGACGGGCGACGCGGTCTCCAGCCTTGGCTTCTCCACCGGCTATGGTGGCTTTGCCGCGTCCGCCGAGACGCCCGACACGCTCGATGTCGCGCTGGATAAAGAGAGCTATCAAGCCGGCGAAACCATGAAGCTGCGCGTCACGCCGCGTGCCAATGGCCGGGCGACCGTGCTGATCTTGTCGGAAACGCTGCTCGCCACCCGCGAAATCGACGTGTCGACGAGCGGGACGACGGTTGACATCCCCGTCGACGCGGCGTGGGGCTCGGGCGCGTATGCGGTCGTCTTGCATCACCGGCCGCTTGATCAGCGCGCGCGCCGCACGCCCGGCCGCGCCATTGGTCTCAAGCACTTCGCCATCGACCAGTCCGCCCGCACGCTGACGGTTGATTTGGGCGCGCCCGCCAGCATCCGCCCGCGCGGCACGCTTGACCTGCCGGTCAAAGTGACGGGGCTGACACCCGGCGAGACCGCCTACATCACCGTTGCCGCGGTCGACCTCGGCATCTTGAACCTCACGGGATATGAGACGCCCGATCCGAGCGAGTACTTCTTCGGCCAGCGCCGTCTGGGGGCGGAGATCCGCGACCTCTATGGCTTCCTCATCGATGGCCTGCAGGGCACCCGCGGCCAGATCCGCTCCGGTGGTGACGCCGTTGGTGGCGAATTCGCCGGCTCGCCGCCGCGCGAGGCGCCGTTCGCGCGCTTCTCCGGCGTCGTGACGGTGGGCCCCGATGGCACCGCCCAAATCTCGTTCGACGTTCCCGCCTTCAATGGAACCGCGCGCGTCATGGCGATGGCGTGGACCGCGTCCAAGATGGGACAGGCCGAAGCCGACGTGATCATCCGCGACCCGGTCGTGTTCACCGGCACCACGCCGCGCTTCCTTAACATTGGCGACGTGTCGAGCCTGTTCGTCCAGATCGACAATGTCGAAGGCGCGGCGGGCGACTACACGATCGATGTCGACGTGACCGGCCCGGTATCGATCCCCGCTGAGCAGGCTCGCTCAGTCGTCAAGCTTGAGACCGGCGGTCGCACGTCGCTCTCGATTCCGATCGCGGCGGCCGGTCCGGGTCGCGCGTTGATCGACGTCCGGCTCACCGGTCCCGGTGGCGTCGACGCGGTCAAGCCGATGGTGCTCGGCGTCCAGCCGGCCACCCCGGCGGTGGATCGGCGCACGGTGCGTCCGCTGGCGGCGGGGTCTTCGATCACGGTGAGCGATGATCTGTTCACCGATTTCATCGCCGGCACCGGCCGCTTGTCCTTGTCGGTCGCCCCCTTGGCCGCGCTCGACGTGCCCTCTCTGTTGGGCCAGCTCGATCGCTATCCCTATGGCTGCACCGAGCAGGTGATCTCCCGCGCGCTGCCGCTTCTCTACGTCAATGATCTGGCGACCAGCGAAAGCTTGGCGCTAGACGAAGACGCCAAGAAGCGCGTGGACGCGGCCATCGAGCGGGTGCTGTCACGCCAATCGTCCAACGGCGCGTTCGGCTTGTGGAGCGTGGGCGGCGACGACATCTGGCTGGATGCCTTTGTCACCGACTTCCTCACCCGTGCCCGCGAGACCGGCTACAGCGTGCCGCAGCGGCCGTTCGAAATGGCGCTCGATCGTTTGCGCAATCACGTGGCCAACACCCAGTTTGAATCGGGTGGTCATGATCTCGCCTATGCGATCTACGTACTCGCCCGCAACGGTCGCCCGGTCATGGGCGATTTGCGCTACCTCGCCGACGTGAAACTCGCCGACTTCTCCACCCCGCTTGCCAAAGCGCAAATCGGCGCGGCGCTTGCCCTGTTGGGCGATCGGGCCCGCGCCGAGCCGGCCCTGTTGGCGGCGGCCGAGGACGTCATCGCCAAGGGGCCGTCGACCGACGCCCGGATCGACTTTGGTTCCAACTTGCGGGACGGGGCAGGCGTGCTCGCGCTGATCGCCGAATCGGGTGTGGCCCGCTCGGCAATCGGCCGGGTCGGCCGGGCCGTCGACACCTCGCGGTCGGCCACCCGGTTCGCTTCCACCCAGGAGCTCTCCTGGATGGTGCTGGCCGCCCGCGCGCTGGGCAAGGACCTCGAAAAGCTCACCTTGACCGTCGACGGTCAACCGCACGAGGGGCCGTTCTACCGCTCTTGGCGCGGCCATACGCTCGACGGCAAGTCGGTGACGGTGGCGAACACCTCGCCCGAAGCCGCCCAGCTTGTCGTCTCGGTCGCCGGCCATCCCATCACGCCGGAGCCGGCGGTGTCGAACCAGGGCTACCAGGTGGTGCGCGAGTACTACAAGCTCGACGGCACCAAGGTGGACCCCGCCCGCGTGAAGCAAAACGATCGGTTGGTCGTGGTGCTCAAGGTGACCGAAGCCGAAAACCGCTTCGCGCGGCTCCTCCTTGTTGACCTCCTGCCGGCCGGCTTCGAGATCGACAATCCCAACCTCGTTGAAAGCGGCAAGCTTGAGGGCTTGGCGTGGTTCAAGAGCGAGGTCACGCCGGTCTCGACCGAGTACCGCGACGACCGCTTTGTCGCCGCGTTTGATCGCGATGGCGGCTCGGAATGGAAGCAGACCTACATGCTCGCCTACATGGTCCGCGCCGTGGCGCCGGGACGATATGTGCATCCCCCGGCGTCGGTGGAAGACATGTACCGTCCGGAACGGTTCGGCCGCACCGGCTTTGGCGCGGTGACCGTCGAGGCGGCGCGGTGAGCGATTTGGCCGCGCGCGGCACCAGCGGCGGGGGGCTTGCCTCCGCCGTTTGGCGTCGCCGTGTGCCGTGGATCGGCGCCGGGCTTGCTGTGCTCGTGGGTGTTGCCGGCGCGGGCTCAATCGCATGGCGCGACTATCGCCAGGGATTGGGGCCGCTTGATCTGTCCACCTTATCGGAGCGCTCCACCACGGTCGTTGACCGCTCCGGGCGCCTGCTGCGGCCCTATACGACCGCCGACGGCCGCTGGCGGTTGCCGGCCCTGGTCGAGGCGGTTGATCCGCGTTTTCTCGCCATGCTCAAGGCCTACGAGGACGGCCGGTTCGACACTCATTCTGGCGTCGACCCGTGGGCGGGGTTACGCGCAGCGGGGCAGGCGGTGTGGAACGGCCGGGTCGTGTCGGGTGCCTCCACGCTCACCATGCAGGTCGCCCGTCTGCTGGAGCCGCGCGATGAGCGCACGCTGGCCGCCAAGGCCCGTCAGGTCGCGCGCGCGCTTGATCTCGAACGGGCTTACTCGAAGCGCGATATCCTCAACATTTATCTCGATTTGGCGCCCTATGGCGGCAATCTGGAGGGCGTGCGGGCCGCGTCGTTCGCCTACTTCGGTAAGGAGCCGCAGCGGCTGACCACGGCCGAGGCCGCCTTGCTCGTCGCGCTGCCGCAATCACCCGAAACCCGCCGGCCGGATCGCTTCCCCGAGCGGGCCCGCGAGGCGCGGGACCGCGTGCTCGAAAGGCTCGTTGGCCTGGGTGTCGTCGACAAGGAGGAAGCAGACCTCGCTAAGGCTGAGCCGGTGCCAACGGCGCGCATCGCTTTCCCCATGCTCGCCGCCCACGCCGCCGACGCGGCAATCGCGCGCGAGCCGAGCCGGCGCGACGTGGTGCTTACCATCGATGCGCCGCTCCAGGTGGCCATTGAGACCTTAGTGCGCGATCGGGTGCCAAAACTCGGCGATAAGGTGTCCGCGGCGATCCTCGTCGTCGACAACGCGACCGGCGCCATCCGCGCTCATGTCGGTGGCTATGGTTTTCTCGATCAGCCGCGCGCGGGCAGCCTCGATTTGACCGAGGCGCTGCGCTCGCCGGGCTCCACGCTAAAGCCGTTCGTCTATGGCCTCGCCTTTGAAAGTGGGCTGGCTCACCCTGAAACCTTGCTTGATGACCGTCCCTCGCGGTTTGGCGCTTGGTCGCCGGAAAACTTCGACGAACGCTTCCAAGGCACCGTCACCGCGCGCACAGCGCTCCAAATGTCGTTGAACGTGCCAGCGGTCGATCTTCTTGCCGAGCTGGGTCCCGCGCGCCTGATTGGCCGACTGCGCGGGGCAGGGGCCTTGATCGCGCTGCCGCGCGAAGCCGCCCCAGGCCTGGCGATCGGGCTTGGCGGGCTTGGCACCCGGCTCATTGATCTGGCGGGCCTTTATGCCGCCCTCGCCCGCGGTGGCGAGACCATCGCGCTCACCACATCGCTTACCGATATCACCGCGCCGACCGCGCCGGTCACGCGCCGCATCCTGGATCCGGTCGCGGCATTCTATGTGGCGGATGTGCTGCGCGGCGCGCCGCCACCGCCTAATGCCATGGCCGGCCGCATCGCCTTCAAGACCGGTACGTCCTATGGCTATCGCGATGCTTGGGCGATCGGCTTTGACCGGGACACCACCGTTGCCGTGTGGGTCGGCCGGCCCGACGGCGCGCCGGTGCCGGGACTGTTGGGCCGCACGGTCGCCGCGCCCTTGGTGTTTGATGTGTTCGCCCGGCTTGGCCGCGATCCGGTGCCCGTCAACCGCCCCGACGGCGTGCTCACCGCGACCACATCGACCTTGCCGCCGCCGTTGCGCCACATCCGCGCGTTGGAGCCCAAGACATTGGCCGCCGGACTGAAGCCGCCGCTGCGCGTGGCGTTTCCGCCGGATGGCGCGCGCGTCGATGTCGGCTTGAGCGATCCGGCAGGCGCCATGCCGTTGGCGCTCAAGGCCCAAGGCGGAACTTTGCCGCTCACCTTCCTCGTCAACGGCCAGCGCGTATCGACGGCAGGCCCTCGTCGCAGCGCGCAGTGGGTCCC
>CALSBD010000120.1:0-8005 GCA_943373055.1 Rhizobium sp. Q54 | reverse complement strand
GCCTGCCGTAGACAGGGCGCACGTATGCGCTTCGCCCGCATCAATCCGCGCGATCTCAATGCCCTGCGCCTGCAGCGCGGCGACGCCGAGGTTTGAGGAGCCATCCAGAAACGCCGCATTGCCCGCCGCCGCCGGTTTCCCGGCGGTTTCCACACTCGCCCGCAGCGTGACGCTCTGCCCAAAAGTGGAGGGCGACGGCGATGCCGAAAGAGTGGTGGTGGTCGGGATGACTTGCGCGGAGGCCGGCGACACCGCCATCAGGAGTGCCGCAACGATGCCGACGGCCCGTGAGGCCATCCTCTCGGCGAGTTTGGCGACGCGCTCAGAATAGGGCCAAACGACTGCCGCCATGTTATAGACTATCCCGAAGCGACCCGCGCTCGGTGTCCTTGTCGCATTCATCGCTCTACCACCTGCGCCCGTTCGGTTTTCGAACTGACTTTGCGTCATCCTGGATCGCTTTGTCGAGGCACTTTATCGGAGTTGCCGGCCCATCTCCGCACCGTTGAGGCGTCGTGCAACGGTCGAAGACGTCGGGATCACGAACTTCAACGGGTACCGGACCGTCCCAAAGCTGACGAATGGCCTGGGCTGACCGGCATTGATGCAGCGTGCAGGCCGGGCTGTAGGGACCACACTTGTTTGGCTCAAGTCCGAACGTGTTTTACCGCGCACGCGATCCGCGCCAGCCGCCAAATGCCCAAAAAGCGACCGTGATAGGTCAAAACGGCATCGGGCTGAGAGCAACGCACGCCTTGCATCCCACCCCGCTCTCCCTTATAAGCCCGTGTCCCGAACCGCCCGGCTCACATAGGGCATGCCGTGGCGGTTCACGTGGAAGGGGAGGGGCATTGGCCTCTCGTTCACCGTCCACAGCTCGCACCCAAAGGCGCGATCAGGGTTTGGGGGTCCGGTGACGGGCCGTCCCGCTCCCATTGGCGCCGCGAACAATAGGAGAGCCGAATGCCCAAGCAGAAGACCAAGTCAGGCGCCAAGAAGCGCTTCAAGATCACCGCGTCGGGCCTCGTCAAGCACGGCCCGATGGGCAAGCGTCACGGCATGATCAAGCGGACCAACAAGTTTCTGCGCAATGCGCGGGGCATGTCCGTGATGTTCAAGACCGATGGCGAAAACGTCATCAAGTACATGATGCCCAACGGCTGATCGAGAGGAGGCTCACACATGGCTCGCGTCAAGCGTGGCGTAACCTCGCACGCCAAGCACAAGAAGGTCTATGCCCAGGTTAAGGGGCAGTATGGCCGCCGCAAGAACACCATCCGCACCGCCAAGGCTGCCGCTGACAAGGCGATGCAGTATGCGACCCGCGACCGTAAGGCGCGCAAGCGGTCGTTCCGCGCGTTGTGGATTCAGCGCATCAACGCCGCGGTCCGCGCGGTGGATTGGAACTTGAACTACTCGCGCTTCATCGACGGTCTCAACAAGGCCGGCATCGAGATGGACCGCAAGATGCTCTCCGAGCTCGCGATCGCCGAGCCGGATGCGTTCAAGGCGCTCGTCGACCAGTCGAAGGCCGCGCTCGCCTGAGCCGCGCTGAACGCTGTTGAGATCAAAACGCCTCCGTCCCCGGGACGGGGGCGTTTTTCGTTTCGGGGCGCGCGCTGATCAGCCGTTCGCCCTGTTCCGTCCGGAACAGCGGGATTGGGTGTCCTGAGGCAAATTCCTTTCATCGAACGACGGCACTGACGCCGCCGGCCACCAGACGAAAGGAACATCCCATGATGAAGCAGATCGCCCTCGCCGCCCTCGCCGTCGTCACGCTTGCGACCGCGACCGTCTCCTCCAACACCCAGGCCGAAGCCAAGAACAACAATGGCGACGCCTTTGTCGCCGGCGCCATCATCGGCGGCGTCGCCGGCCTGATCGCCGGCCACGGCTACCGCCCGCATCGCGACGATGGCTACCGGCCGCACCGCGACTACGGCTATCGCCCGCACCGCGACTACGACTACCGCCCGGTCCGCGCCCCGTCGCGCACCGTGTGCGAGGTGCGCGAACAGTTCAACAAGTGGGGCGAATATGTCGGCGCCCGCCGGGTTTGCTGGAAGGAGCGCGGCCGCTACTGATGGCCCGCTTGAGCCCCGCCCTCTCGCCAAGGCCGGTCCGGCATCGTCGGATCGGCCTTTTCGCATGGCGGTGTGGGGGCACATGCCGGGACCAGGAGCGCATGTGCTTTCGAAGGCTTGCCGTCTCAGACCGAGGCTCGCTCCAAGAAATCCGCGATCAAGCGCGCAACGTCGTCCGGTCGCTCCACGACGGAGATATGTTTGCCTTCGACCGTCTCCAGGCGACCTTTCGGCATGCGCTCCGCGGCTGCGGTCTGGGTCGCCATGGGGTACATGGCGTCCGCTTGGCCGGCGATGACCAAGGCGGGCATTTTGAGCTCGCCCACACGATCGATCAACGGGCGGCCATTGAGCAACACGGATCGGATCGCCGCCGAAAGGGCGCGCGGGTTCGCGCGTTCGAGCATTGCATGGAAGGTCGCGGCATAAGTCGGATTTTGCCGCAACACATCCGCACTGAAGAAACTGTCGGCGACGCCATCGCGGAAGAACTTTGTCTTCAGCAAGTAACGCGCGCCGAGCGCGATGAACCGCGCCTTCAGGCCGGGATGCCGACCATCGATCATCATTGGCGTATTGATGAGAACAACCGCCTCCGCCCGCTCTGGCTGGCGCAGAGCGAGTTCAGCCGCGACCATTGCGCCCCAAGATGTGCCGCCTAGAATTGCGCGCTTAAGACCAAAAGCGTCCAAGACGGTGGCGAGCGCGTTGGCGCTCTCGCCAATTGAATGGGGCACCACCGGCCCCTCGCTGCCGCCATGGCCGGGGCCATCAATAAGAAGCAAGCGGTAGCGGTCGCCCAGCCGGTCGGCAACGCCTTCATAAATGTGGTGGTCGGTGAAGATCGACGGCCACAGCACCAAGGTGCGAGGCCCACTCCCGCACTCCACCACATGGAGGCGGCCCAGGCCGGTGGCGACGACATGCGAACGGGATGCGGCGATAGGGGGGTGGATCAGGGCATTCATGGCGGGCTCCTCAGAAGTAAGCAATGTTTACTTACACGCTCTTGCGAGCGAAGTAAACATCGATTACTTCTGTCGCATGACCGATCGCACCGCGCGCACGACTCACCACCACGGCAATCTGAAAGAAGCGCTGATTGACTACGCGCTGGCCGCCGCCCACGCCGGCGCGCTGGAGGCCCTGTCATTGCGCCAAGCAAGCCGTGACCTCGGCGTGTCGCCAGGCGCGGCCTATCGGCATTTCGCCGACCGCGACGCCTTGCTCAGCACCGTCGCCGCGCGCGGTTTCGACGCGCTGGCCGCACGGTTCGAGGCGGCCTTGCCGTTCGCCAGCGAGGCAACCTCGGCGGTGGAAGCACGCAGACGGTTCGTCGCGCTCGGTGAGGCGTATGTCGCGTTCGCGCGTGAAAACTATGGGCTTTGGCGGCTGATGTTTGGCCCCTATGGCCTCACCTGGGTGCCGCCGACGGGTCGCCCGCCAACCTATGCTTGGCTTGAAAAAGCGCTCGATGACATGGCGCGCTGGGGCGTGATCCGACCCGTTGACGCCTCGGCCCAATTCTTCGCCTGGTCAGCGATCCATGGCCTGTCCGATCTGCAAGCGTCGCCAGCGAGTGCCCCCTCGCGAACCCAAGAACCGGTCGAACACCAATGCGCGCTGATCATCGCCGCGCTCGCCAATCCGCCCGCTAAAAAATAAAAGGCCGCCGGTCGCTCGCACCCGCTTTCCAGCCTCGGCTGCCTATGCCGGCAAGCACGCTTGAGGGATGAAGACCACGAGGCCACGATCTTTGAAATGCAGATGTCACACATAAATTGATGCGTCCGCGAACTGCCGCGCTCTCGCGATTGGCCACGGGCTTGTTGGAAATCTTGATGAAAAACCATTTGGCTAGGTGAGGTGGAGCGTTATTTCGCTTGTGCGAGATAGCCCCTGCTGCGATCCTTGCACGGCAAGGAGGTGCGATGCTGATCCTCACCTATGCCAATGCCCTGATCTTGGCTGGCGCCGCATTGGTGCTGGCCGGCATTGTGACGAGCCTGGCCGCGCGTCGCTTCGGCGCCCCGTTGCTTCTTGTGTTCTTGCTCATGGGCATGGCGGCGGGACCGGGCGGCTTGGGCCTCATTCGCATGGGCGATCCGTTCCTCACCTATCTCGTGGGTACGGTGGCGCTCGCCATCATCCTGTTCGACGGCGGGCTCTCCACCAAAGTGCGCCGCCTGCGCGGGGCGTTGCTGCCGGCCACGCTGCTCGCCACCGTCGGCGTCGTCGTCACGGCCGGGCTCACCGCGCTGGCCGCCATCCCGCTGTTCGGCTTGCCGCCGCTTGAGGCGTTTCTCTTGGGCGCCATTGTCGCCTCCACCGATGCGGCGGCGGTGTTTTTCCTGCTGCGCACCGGCGGCCTGCAATTGCGCCCCCGGGTTGGTGCGGTGCTTGAATTTGAATCAGGCACCAATGATCCCGTCGCCGTGTTCATCGTGCTGATTGTCACCGAATATCTGGTTGCCCCCACCGGCCTTGGCGCGGGCGACATTGCCTTCCATCTTGCCGAGCACGCCGTCATCGGCGCGCTCGCCGGGATCGCCGGCGGCTTTGCCTTGGTGCTCGCGCTCAATCGGCTTGACTTGCCCGGTGGCCTCCAGCCGATCTTCGCGCTCGCCGCCACCTTGGTGGTGTTTGGCGCCACCGCTGTCTCCGGCGGCTCGGGCTTCATCGCCGTCTATTTGATGGGCCTCATCGTTGCCAACCGCCCCGTGCGCGCGTTCCCCACGCTCGCCCGCTTCACCGATGGCGCCACGTGGCTCGCCCAAATCGCCATGTTCCTCGTGCTCGGCTTGCTCGTCTCGCCGGCGAACCTGCCGGGCGTGGCGCTGGCCGCGCTGGGGCTGACCGCCTTCCTCACCCTCATTGGCCGTCCCGCCGCGGTCGCGTTGTGCTTGAAGCCGTTCGGTTTCTCGTGGCGTGAGACCGGCTTTGTTGCGTGGGTGGGTTTGCGCGGCGCGGTGTCGATCTTCCTCGCCGCCGTCCCGCTGTTGGCCGGCGCGCCGCAAGCGCAGCTGATGTTCGATGTCGCCTTCGTCGTGGTGCTCTCCTCGCTCCTTGTCCAGGGCTGGACCATCGCGCCCTCCGCCCGCCTGTTCGGCATGGCGCTGTCGCGCGTCACGCCCGATGTGCACCGCGTCGAGATCGACTTGCCCGGCCAGACCGACCAAGAGCTTGCCGGCTATCCCGTAACGCCCGAGGCCGCGATCTTGAAAATGCCGGGCTTGCCCGATTGGGCCCGCCTCGTGCTTGTTGCCCGCGCGGGCCAAGTGCTCGACGCGCGTGAGGCGACGGATCTGAAGCCGGGCGACTATGCCTATGTGCTGGCGCCGCCCAAGCGCGTCGCCCGCCTCGACCGCCTGTTTGCCCCCGACGACACGGCGAAGCCCGTGTTCGGCGATCTCGCCTTGCGCCCCGAGACGCTGATGAAAGAGCTCGTCGCGCTCTATCCCATCACGATCGCGCCGGAAGAGGCCGACAAGACGCTGGAGGCTTTCATCGCTGGCCGGCTCATTGATGACCCCGAGGTGCACGACCGTGTCGAGCTGGGACCGATCGTGCTTGTCGTCGCTGCCCTCAAGAACGACCGCATCAGCCGCGTTAGCCTCCACTTGGCCGACCTCGACGCTGCCGACCCGGACGCGCCCCGGCTCACCCGCCGCCAAGCCGCGCTGGCCTGGCTGAAAGCCCGCATTCATTTTGGATGAGGCCTTCTCCGGATATCAAAATTTCGAAGGATTATTTTGGGGGTGGTGTCGAAATCGCCGGTCCTAAACCGTCCTTGGGGTATCGGACCTTGCGGCGCCGGCGCGGCCTTGCCACCCTGGCGGGCCAATCCAGAGGCGCTCAGGGCTCGCCCGATCATGCGCGGCCACCGGCCGGCGTGCACAATTCGCATCACGGGGGTGTCCCATGCAGTACATGTTGTTGATCTATTCCAATCCCGCGCTCGAGCCGACCTACGGTACGCCCGAGTTCGAAGCCATGATGGGCGGCTACTTCGCTCTGTCGCGCCAAATGCAGACCGATGGTGCCTTTGTGGCCGGCGATGCCTTGCAAGGGGTGACGACCGCCACCAGCGTACGCGTGCGGGCTGGCAAGACCGAAATGATGGACGGCCCGTTCGCCGAGACCAAGGAGCATTTGGGCGGCTACTATCTGATTGACGTGCCCGATCTGGATGCCGCCTTGCGCTACGCCGCTCAAGTGCCGTCGGCCGCCTATGGCACCGTCGAAGTGCGCCCCGTGATGATCTACGCCCAGGACGCCTGAGCCGTGACGTTGTCCGCGCCCCGGTCCGAAACCGTTGCAGATGCGCTCGACCGCGTCGTGCGGGAGGACCGGGGGCGGCTTCTGTCGGCGCTTCTGGCACGCGTGCGCGACTTTTCGCTCGCCGAGGAGGTACTCCAAGACGCAGTCGCTTCCGCCGTCGTCGCCTGGGGCCGCAATGGCCTGCCGGGCTCTCCGCAAGGGTGGCTCCTCAAGGCCGCTTGGCGCAAGGTGCTGGACCGGGTCCGCCGTGGCGCAACCGAGGCCCGCACCGTCGCCGGGCTACGGGATCTGACCGACGAGGCGATCACTGATCCGCCCGACGACATTCCCGACGAGCGCTTGCGCCTCATCTTCACCTGTTGCCACCCGGCATTGGAACAAAAAAGCCGCGTTGCGCTCACATTGCGCGTCATTTGCGGCCTCTCCACCCCCGAGGTCGCCGCCGCCTTCCTCGACCAAGACACGACCATGGGCCAGCGGCTCTCGCGGGCCAAGGCAAAGATCGCCGCCGCTCGCATCCCCTATGCCGTGCCCGAGCCCGATCAGTGGGCCGAGCGGCTCGATGGCGTGTTGGCGGTTGTCTATCTCATCTTTAATGCCGGCTACAGCGCGGCCCCCGATGCCACGCGCGACCTGGCCGGCGAGGCGATCTTTCTCGCCCGGCTGGTCGATCAGCTCTGCCCGGATCAGCCGGAAGTGGAGGGCGCGCTTGCCTTGTTGCTTCTCACCCACGCCCGCCGCGCGGCGCGCGTCAGCCCAGATGGCGAGGCCGTGCCCCCCGCCGCGCAAGACCGCGCCTTATGGGATCACGTCGCCCTCGCCGAGGGCCGCGCGCTCCTGCAGCGGGCGCTCCAACGCGGTGTGCCGGGCCCCTATCAGGTGAAGGCCGCCATCGCCGCCTGCCACACCCGCGCGGCTGGCTCCGACTGGCCACAAATCGCCGCGCTTTATGATGTGTTGGTCCGCTTTGAACCCACCCCGGTTGTCGCGCTCAACCGTGCGGTCGCCATCGCCGAAGCCGGCGCTCCGGAGGTTGGTCTCAAGCTTCTGGAAACCCTCGCCACCCCGCTTGCCCCCTATCAACCGTTCCACGCCGCTCACGCCCATCTGTTGGCGATGACCGGCGCGCGAGAGGCCGCCGCAGCTGCCTATGACCGTGCGATCGCCATGGCGGCCACCCCAGAGGATGCGGCGTTCCTAAAGGCCCGCCGGCGGCGGATCGCGACGGGGTGAACGGCGGATCCTTTGCTCAAGTCAAGCCGTGGCCCCTCGATCTCAAGCACCGGGGCGCTTCGCGCTTCATTCCGGGAAGTGGCTATCGGTTCCTCGAATAAATGACGCGTTATCAAACATCTCGAGCGCTGATCTGACACCGTCAGATCGAAAAGGGGTGGTGCGCCCACGGCAACGAAGCGAACGCGCAATTCGCTTTTTTCTCTGCGTCTTCGCAGGTTCCTTCGCAAAAACCCGGCACCCACTTTGTCACGACCGGCTCGATAGCAAAATGCAAAGTAGCTGAAAGAAAATCCTACACGTTTTTTGACTACGAGACATTACGAATACAAAAATAAATGTAGTTCGATCATCGAATTTCGTGCTTGAAATGGTGTGATCCGCGCACGATCGAAAAGGCAAAGGCT
>CALSBD010000119.1:0-8020 GCA_943373055.1 Rhizobium sp. Q54 | reverse complement strand
TCGCCCGCGCCGCCGGCATCAAGCACGGCGTCGAGAGCGTTTGACGCACTAGCCGGGCGGATCGCGCCGGCGTCACTTGTCGGAATGGGGAAGCTCGCGGTCAATTGCCACGCCGCGCCCTGTTGGCAAGCCAGTGCCAAGGCGCGCTGCGGCGCGGTCTGGTGGCTCACATCGACCGTGCGACAGATGCGGCCGTCATTCATACGATAGGTGCCGGTCACGGTGACCGTGAGCCGCTCGACATCGCGGCTATCGCCATCGGGTGTGGCGGCAACGGCGGCCAAGACACTGGGCGCGGCGAGATTGAACGCGCTTGGCGCGGGCGCCACTGGGGCAACACTCGACTGGCCCACAAGATAGCCCAAGCCCCCCGCGACCAAGGCTGCGATCGAAGCGGCCATCGCCGTTGGCCAGACCCGCACAGCCGGGCGGGCCATGGGAGCGGCTTTTGGTTTGAAGGGGACGACATCGGCGGGCGGCGCGGCAGTCCTCTCATAGGCGGGTGCGCGAGTTGCCGTCGACCCGGCCGCGGCGGCGAGCAGGCGCTCGGGCACCGGCTCGCTCAAGAGTTTTGCGAATGCGCCACCGACCAGGGCCTTTGACTGCACGAAGAGATCGGCGCGCGCGCGGGCCTCCGCGTCGGTCTCAAGGCGGGCGGCCACGCGGGCGGCTTCGTCGGCCGGCAGTTCGCCGTCCACATAGGCCATCAACGTTTCATCGGGGATTGTCGTGTTGTCCGTCATGGGTCACTCCCCCGCGTCGAAGGCCCGGTCGCCGGGCTTGAGACCAAGATCGGTGGCGATGGCGACGCGGGCGCGGGCTAGCCGGCTCATCACCGTGCCAATGGATATATCGAGCACCTCGGCCGCCTCGCGATAGGCAAGGCCATCAAGGCACACGAGCACGAGCACGGATCGAAACTCTTCCGGCAGCCGCGCGATCGCGCGCTCCACCGCGTTCATCTCCGAGCGCAGCTCGGTGGTGGTGACGCCATCCTCGCCGGCAATAGGCGCGTCGTCCTCCAGGGGGCTGGTTGCCTCCCCGTGCCGTTGGCTGCGGCGATCGTCGATCCATAGGTTGCGCATGATGCGGAACATCCAGGCATCGAGCCGGGTCCCCGGCTCCCATTGGTCCCGCGCGCGCCAGGCCCGTTCACAGGCCAATTGGACCAAGTCGTCGGCGCGGTCGCGATCCCGGGTTAAACTGACGCCGAAGCGGCGTAGCCGGGGCAACAACGCGATCAACTCGTGTTGAAAATCCAAGGTCATCGGTCCTGTTCGCGCAGGATGCTTGAAAAACGGGGATCCGCGCGCCTTATTCCCGGTCATAGTGGGAATAGTTATGGCCGGCCATCGTTTTTACAGACAGCGGCTTCGGGAGGAGACCCAATGATGCGCTGTCGTATGATTCTGGTCACGCTCGTGTTGGCCTGGACCTTGGGTGTCCCGGGCGTGATGGCCCCGTCGTTGATGCCGTCCGTCGTCTCGCCGGCCTTAGCGGATGATGATGATGACGGCGGCAGTCGAGGCGGTGGTGGCGCGACCGGCGGTGGAGGGTGGAGCGGCGGAGGGGGCGGCAGTGGAGCTGCCACCACGCGCATCCGTCCGCCTCAATTCAGAGCGCCGTGGGTGCGTCAGCGCGTCAAGGCACCGCGGCGGGCGGAGCGGCGCACCCGCGCGCGGCCGGCGCGAGCGGTGGCGGCCCCCGTCGTGGCGGCGCCGCGCCAAGGGCGGGAGTATCTCGCCTGGCGCGCTGGCGCGGCGTCGGCGCCGATTGCCTTGCCCGATGGCTATCAGCTCGTCGACCGCGACCGGATCGCCAGCCTCGACGCGGAGCTCTTGCGTATCCGCGCGCCGGCCGGTCGTGGGGATCGGCGCGCGCGGGCGGAGCTAGGCGCGGCGTTGCCGGGCGCGGACATCAGCCGCAATGTCAGCTACGCGCTCAAATATCGGCTCAGCGGCCGCACCGCGCGCGGACGCGCGATTGGCTACACGCCGGCGCCGCGGCTGGCCTGTACGCAAGGGGCGCGGCTCGCGCTCATTGATACGGCCGTCGATGCGGAGCATCCCGCGCTCGTCGACGCGCCGATCGGGCGCATGACGGTGCGCGGGGCTGAGCGCGCGGCCTCATCCGCCGCCCATGGCACCGCAGTGGCCTCGGCCTTGGTGGCGCGCCCCGACGCCGAGGTGCCAGCCCTGGCGACCGGCGCGCAGCTCATCGCGATCGATGCGTTTCACAAGGACGCGGCCGGACAGGACGTGACCGACGCGTTTGACTTCGCCCGCGCGCTTGACCGGGTTGAGGGGTTGAAGGTGGAGGTGCTGAACCTGAGCGTCGCGGGGCCCGATCATCCGGTGGTGGCGCGGCTCATTGAGGCGCTGATCGCGCGTGGCGTGGTGATCGTGGCGGCGGCCGGCAATGACGGCCCGCGCGCGCCTCCGCTGTATCCGGCCGCTTATCCCGGCGTGATCGGCGTGACGGCGGTGCACCCTGACGGCGCGCCCTGGCGTGGCGCGGCGCGCGGCCCACACATCGACGTCGCGGCCACCGGCGTCAGCATCGCCCTGGCCGGCCCCAACGGCGCGATGGCCACGTTTACCGGCACCTCGTTCGCAGCCCCGATCGTCAGCGCGATTTTGGCGGGAGAAACGGGATTGACCGATGCGACTCTGGCGGTCGAGCGGTTGGCGATGCTTGCCCGCGACATAGGCACTCAGGGCCGCGACGATCGCTTTGGCTTTGGCTGGGTGGAGCCCGTGCGTGGATGCGGCCGGTGAAAACGCTCTGGGTTTAAGATGGCACGGGACACTTATCCAATAACCGGGTCTCCATTGTTGTTGGAGTGGCGCGTTAGCAGTTCGGCACGCTGACGGCGAGGCCGCCGAGCGAGGTTTCTTTGTATTTGACGTGCATGTCGTGGCCGGTTTGGCGCATGGATTCAATGCAGGCGTCGAGCGGGACGAAGTGTTGGCCGTCGCCGCGCAAAGCGAGCGAGGCGGCGGAGACGGCCTTGATGGCGCCCAGGCCGTTGCGCTCGATGCACGGCACCTGAACCAGGCCCGCGACGGGATCGCAGGTCATGCCGAGATGGTGCTCAAGCGCGATCTCGGCGGCGTTTTCCACCTGTTCGGGCGAGCCGCCCATCACCGCGCAAAGGGCGGCGGCGGCCATGGCAGCGGCGGAGCCCACCTCGGCCTGGCATCCGCATTCAGCACCGGAGATGGATGCGTTGTGTTTCACGATGCCACCGATCGCGGCGGCGGTGAGCAGGAAATCGCCGATGCGGTCGGGCGTGCTGCCGGGCACATGGTCAAGATAGTAGCGCAGCACCGCGGGCAACACGCCCGCCGCGCCATTGGTGGGCGCGGTGACCACCTGGCCGCCGGCGGCGTTCTCTTCGTTGACGGCCATCGCATAGACGCCCATCCAATCATTGATGGCGTGGGGCGCGGCCATGTTGCTGCCGCGTTCGGCGATCAGCGCCTGATGGATCGCTTTGGCGCGGCGGCGCACCTTGAGCCCGCCGGGTAAGATGCCGTCGGTGGCAAGCCCGCGTTCGATGCAGGCGTTCATCACCTGCCACAGCCGCGACAGGCCAGCCTCGATCTCGGTGTCGGCGCGAAAGTGGCGTTCATTCGCCCGCTTCATTTGGGCGATCGACAGCCCCGACGCTTGGGCCATGGCCAGCATCTCCGCGGCGGTCTGGAACGGATAGGGGCACCCCGAGGGAGCGGCAGCCTTGGCCTCGGCCGCGCTGGCCTCCGTTTGCGTCAACACGAAGCCACCGCCGATCGAATAATAGGTTTCCCGGTATAGCACCGCGCCCTCGGCGGACAGGGCGGTCAGGATCAGGCCGTTGGCATGGCCGGGCAAAGGCGGGCCGTAGTCGAAAATGACGTCGCGCGCCGGGGCGAACAGCATGGTCGGCAAGCCGGGCGGGGTGACGGTGCCTGTGGCGGCGATCTCGGCTAGCGCGGCTTCGGCGGCCGCGTGGTCATAGGTATCAGGCCGGAAGCCGGCAAGACCTAGGATGACGGCGCGGTCGGTGGCGTGGCCCTTGCCGGTGAAGGCGAGCGAGCCGTGCAGCGAAGCCGTCAAGGATGCGGCGGCGATGTTTTGTGCACGCAAGTCTTCCAAGAACCGTGCGCCGGCGACCATCGGCCCCATGGTGTGCGAGGAGGAGGGACCGACGCCAATCTTGAAGATTTCGAAGACGGAGAGGAACATGAGGGTTCTGCCATCACAGCTGAAGCCACGCGCGCGCCGCGACGGGTCGACGAACGACCCATGGTGACAAACTGTCGCGCGCCCGGCCGCTACGCTCGGCCACAAACGGCATGATCCGACCTGGGACCGACATCGCGGCAACGAAGGGTCATTCGTTGACGCCTGTGCTGCTCAACGCGAGCCCCCCAATCGCTAATGTGGGGTAGCCGTTTTGGGCTCCAAGGGCGAATGACGCTTGGTCTCGGTTTGGTAAATTGAAGCTAAATGGAGACGAGCAAGACACTGTTTTTATGGCATCATCAATCAAAGCCATGCGAGCTAAACGACACGATGCACTGTCTAAAATGACATGGTTTGTGGTGGATGTTAACAGTCTTAGACCTGAAAGCACCTGCGCAGCGGTGCGTGGCTCTACAATTGTTGCAACAGTTTTGAAATAACTTGGTGGTTTCTTATGTGACGGGTATCCAAGCCAAAGGAGTATCGTCCCAAATGCGCGCATTCCGGCCCAACCTGCTGTCGGCGATCCGTATCGCCCGTCCAGCCAGCGGCTTGGTGGCTGGTTTCTTGCGGTATCCCGTTGATGGCGGGTCGATCTCGCCACGTGCCCCGCATCCATCTTGACGATTGAGCCAATCTCGCGATGGAGCCCGTCCCGTGTCCCGGTTTTTGTTTGTTGTCCTGGCCCTCATCTTCTTTGTGACCTTGGCGGATAAGCATCCGATTTTGGTCCAGAGCTCGGCCCACGCGGCGACCCAGAAGGGCGCGCGCAGCGTCGTGCGGTGCGTTTACTGGGGACCGCGCGGATTGGAGCACGAGGAGTTTCGCTACATCGCCCAACCACGGGTCGACCCGCCGTCGTGTCCGATCCTGCGGCCCAAGCGGATCAGCGATCGCCGCTGACGGTCTCGGCGTGCGTTGTCACGCGCTGCGGCGCAGCACCTCGCGCATGCGGGCGAGGGCGTCAACGCCCATTTGCCGGAACACATCGAGCATATCGAGGGGGACCCAGTTCTCGCGGATGAGACCCTCGTGGTGGAGGTAGAAGTCCATCACGCGCATGAAAATGGGTTTGCCGGTCGGCGGTAGGCCGCAGAAGCCGCCGCCCATGTGCTGGGCGTAGACCGACGGCCAGCCGCCGGTGACCGAATAGGGGCCGTCACCGATGCGAATGTAGTGGCCGGCCCCGTGGCGCGCACGCTCGGCCGTGACCTCCTCGAACGTGCCCTGTGGCCGATGGAAGGCGATCCGGAACGGCAGTTGGTGCCCATCGACAAAGCCGTCAAGCCCGCGCGTGGTGCCGATGCCGGCTGGGCCGTACCACATCATCTTGGGGTGCCAGTGCGCGCGCTGTGGCATGGCGATCAGGTTCTCGCGCGAGAGCGAGTAGCGATCGTCAAACTCGGCGAGCGTTTTGTGCATTTGCAGCGTTTGCTCGAGGCTCGCACGGCTGGTTTCGGCATCAGACGGGGCAAGACGCACGCCGTCGGCGGTGATCGGCCCGGGCCACATCGCCTCGACCCCGAGCGAGGGGGCGAGCGGCCACACACCTGCTTGGCGCATGACATCGAGGATGTCCCACAGCAAGTTGGCCTCGGCCACACGGCCGTCGGCATCAAGCACGTAAACTTCGCCGTAGCGGATATAGAGCGTCTTGTTGGTGGCGGGGATGCCGAGCCAATCGGCGCGCCAGGTGCCGCAATAATGGCCGGTCGCCGCAAGCATGGTGCGACCGCGATAGACGCCGCCCACGAACACCGTGTCGCGACGCTCCAGATCGGGAACGGCGGCCTTGAGCGGGTGATAGATCGACGCCAGCGCCGCGTCCGGACCGGTCATTTCATTCAAGGGATGGGCGGCACGAAACCGACAGTCGGGCGTGGCAAGCACGGACAGGGCGCTATCGACGCCGTCTAGCGGCGCTTCGGCCAGCGCATTCAGCCGGGTGTAGAGCGAAGATCTCACAGCGGCCGTGGGGGTCGCCAGGGGATCGAAACCGTCCGTCAACATGCCAATCACCGCCCAGGAAAGCCGCGTCGTTGATGTTGTCGGCGACCTTGAAAGCGTATGCAAGATTTTTCTTGCATACGAATGCAAAACGCGAAACACTCGACTGAGGCGGTGAATAAACGCCCGCACAGCGGCCGAACGGACGGTTCTGGAGCGCCAAAGACACGAGGAGATCAGCCATGACGATGTCCATCCGGGGCCTGGCCCTATTCGCTCTCCTGGGCACGACCGCGCTCGGTCTCGCCCCCGGTCAAGCCCTCGCCGCGTGCGGCATCGACAAGGGGCGGGTTTCCATCGTCGGCAACGAGTTTCCGGCCATCAAGGCGGTCGCGGCGCGCGCGACGGAGTGCGCGGGCGGCGGCGTTGAGGTGAAGGCCAATCTGACGGCCGATCACCAGAAGATCAACGTGGCCGGCATGTCGACCACGCCGCCTGAATACACCAGCGCGATCATCGCCAACTCGTCGATCGTGGCGCTCATGAACGCCAACGTCATTCGGCCGCTGGATGATTTGGTGGCCAAGTATGGCCAGGGCATCAAGCCGAACCAGCTCATCAAGATCGATGGCAAGGTGATGGCGGTTGCCTTTATGGCGAACGCCCAGCACCTCATCTATCGCAAGGATATTCTCGACGCGCTCGGCATCGCGGTGCCCAAGACCTACGAAGAGGTTTTGGCGGCGGCTGAAAAGATCCGTGCGTCCGGCAAGATGCAGAACCCCTTTGGGGGCGCCTACGCGGCGGGCTGGAACCTCGCGCAGGAATTCACCAACATGTACATCGGCCATGGCGGCGAGTTCTTTAAGCCGGGCACCGCCGAAGTGGCGATCAACAACGACAAGGGTGTCGCCACGCTGGAGATGCTCAAGAAGCTCGGGTCCTACATGAACCCGGACTATCTCACCCATGACAGCAACGCCGCGTCCGCCGAATGGCAAGCCGGCAAGACCGCGATGATGAACTTCTGGGGTTCGCGCACCCAAGTCCTCATGGCGCCGCAGGGCTCCGCGCCGGAAGTGCACACCAACACCCGCGTTGCGGGTCCGTTGATGGTGGGCTCCAGCGGCGTGCCGGCGACCACCTTGTGGTGGGATGGCTTCACCATTGCCAAGAACGCGTCGGATGAGGATGCCGCCGCCACGTTCCGCGCGCTGGCTCATGGCATTCAGCCGGCCATGCTCAACGACGAGACCATGAAAATGGCCGTTTGGATGATCGACGGCTACAAGCCCTCGCCGGTGTCGGAGGGCGTGCTCGCCACCATCCAGTCTGGCGCGAAGCCCTATCCCATGCGCCCCTATCAGGGTCTGCTGCACACCGCGATCGGCGATAACGTCGCCAAGTTCTTGAAGGGCAGTGCCAGCGCCACGGATACACTGGCGGCGATCGAGGCGGCCTATACGGCGGCTGCGATCGAAAAGGGCTTCCTCAAGAAGTAAGCCGCGCTTCGTCTCCTCCCGGCCGGTGGCAAGTTTTGCTTGCCGCCGGTTGTGGATGGGGCCAGGGTCGCGCCTCGCCGTGACCCGTCGCCGTCCCACTCTCCTCGTGCTGTCGCCGTGAACACCGTTGCCCGCGCCCGTGGGCCACGCGGTCGCGCGCGCCCTTGGGATCAACCGCGATGAAGCACCGCACCTTCTTTTGGTTCTTCTTGCCCACCGCGACGGCGATGCTTCTGTTCATCGCGTTCCCGATCGTGTCGGTGCTGATCCAGTCGGTCTATGCGCCCCACGAACAGGTGATCGTCGAGGTGGAGAATTGCGGGCCGTTCGGCTGTTCAAAGTCG